>NZ_JBGUES010000222.1:0-3346 GCF_041821165.1 Poseidonibacter sp.
TTTGTAACCTAAATCACAACCATATGCAGTAAAAGAACCCTCACCTAAGCCAATATCACAAAGAACTTTAAAAGATTTATTTTTCAATACATCTCCTGCTTTTTCTTCACATACTGCATCAAAACAGAATTCACCTTTATTATAAACAATCACATCATTATAAGAAATAACAAGTTTTTGCGCATCTGAGGCAATTTGACTTGCACCTATAGTTGAAGCAATTCTTCCAAAATTTGGATCTTCACCAAAAAGTGCAGTTTTAACAAGTAATGAGTTTGATAATGCTTTAGCAGCAGTTTGAGCATCTTCATTTGATGCTGCATTTATAACTTCAAAGGCAACTGATTTTTTAGCACCCTCTCCATCTGCTACCATTAACATAGCCATATCATGCATTACTAATCTTAGAGCTTCTGTAAATGCTTCTTTATCATATGAATTTGATTTTTTATTTGCAAGTATCATAACTGTATCATTAGTTGATGTATCACCATCAACAGAAATTGCATTAAATGTTGTATGAGAATTTACTTTTAAAGCTTCTTTCATATCTTCAGAAGGCACATTTGCATCTGTACAAATAAAACATAACATAGTTGCAAGATTTGGATTTATCATTCCTGCACCTTTTGCAACTGCACCAATTTTAAAAGATGTTCCATCTTCTAATTTAACTTCATACATACAATTTTTAGGATATGCATCAGTTGTCATAATTGCATGAGATAAGTTTTGTCCATTTTTTGCATTTAAATCAAATAACTTAGCACCATTTACTATTTTTTCAATTGGTAATGGATTCCCTATTACACCAGTTGAACTCATAATAGGATTTATTAAGTCATAAGAAAGAGAAGAAAAAATTGTATTTATATCATCAATACCTTTTTGTCCAGTTAATGCATTTGCATTTTTTGAATTAATTAATACAAAATTTGTTTTAAAGTTTTCTTCATACTGTAAAAAGTGCTTTAAAGGTGCTGCTTGAAATTTATTATTTGTAAAAATAGCTTGTACATCACAAGCTTCTTTAGTATAAATAAAACCTAAATCTTTAGCTCCACTTGGTTTTAAACCTGCGCTAATTCCATCACAATAGAAACCATCAATTTGGTCTATAAATCCCTTTATTGGTAAAATTGTAAACATTTTATATATCCTCTGGCTTTTGTGTTAAATTAATAATTCTTTTTGATCTAGCAATACCTTTTTGTGAACCAACTAATAATAATTTACAATTTGCATTAATAACAGTTGTTCCTTTTGGCATTTGAATAAATTTACCTTTTTTTTCAGTAATTCCAATAACCGATACTTTTAATCTATCTCTTAAATGTAAATCTTTAACTTCTCTATTTACAACCCATGAAGTTTCATTTACAATTACTTCTTCCATATCAATAGGAGTATCTCTTTTATATAAAAACTCATCAAGTACATTTTCCATATCTGGCCTAATAGCCATAGCAGAAACTCTTTTTGCCATTAAAGATGGTGTTGCAACTACCTTATCAGCTCCAAGTTTTTTAAGTCTAATTTTTTCATTTTGTGTTTCTGCATTTGAAATAATTAAAAAAGGACTTCTTCCTAACTCTTTTTCGTATAATCGAACTGATGCAATTAAGGTAATATTGTCTGATATATTTTTTGATAAAGATATAGCACCTTTTGCAGATGATAAGTGAGACTTTAAAAAAGCAAGTTCTTTGTATGGTTCTTCTTTTACAAAATAAGGATAACCATTCTCTTTTGCGATTTGCTCAAGATTTTCACTAGGGTCTACAACAACAAAAGGAATATGATTCTCTCTAAATTGTTTTGCTAATTGTAAAGTATATTCATTGTGATAAAAAATCACAAAGTGTCTTCTTAATCTTGCGATTTTATAAAGCATATTTCGTTCCTTATAAAGATCAAATAATCTACCTTTAATAACAGTATCTATTAAAATTGCAGTTGATAATGTAAATATTGCAAATCCAAAAATAATAAGTGTAACTGTAAAAAATCTTCCAGGTGCAGAAATAGGAGCAATTTCTCCAAATCCAACAGTAGTAAATGTAATACCTGTTTGAAATATAGCATCAAGTATAGTAAAATCATCAATGATTATGTATCCAAGTGTACCAATCATCATAATAACTTGAAGTAATACTAAGGGTAGTCTAAATGGTTTTAATTGAGAGTAGATTACGGGGTTTAAGTCGTATTCAGGCTTGGCTGAGCGTATTTCCCAGCCAAGGGCTTTTTTGATTCGTTTAAAGAAATTCATTAAAGCGCTTTTCTAGCACTTTTTATGAATTCTTTTTAAGAGTTCTTAATTCTTTCGCAGAAATCTTAATTTTTTGAGTAGTACCGTCATCTAAAGTAACTCTAACTACTCTTAAGTTTGGTAAAAATCTTCTTTTAGTTCTGTTTTTTGCATGACTTACGTTGTTTCCAACCATAGGTCCTTTTCCTGATATAGCACATCTTCTTGACATTTGTCTTCCTTCTGTAGTGAAAAATATTTGCGTATTCTATCAAAAATTTCTTAATTGTAATTTAAATACTGTGTATTATATCATTTAATTTTTCTAAATTTTTTGATAGTGTATATTCTTTTGCAATTTTTCTATTTTGTTTTTTTATTAATTTTAGATCACTCTTACTATTTAATAACGCATCAACCTTAAAAGGTGTAGAGCTATCACTTGGACTTTCCATCATAGAAAACACATCAAGTAACTCTTTTGCATGATTATCAAAACTTACAAAAACTGCACATTTACAATACATTGCTTTTAGTACACTAAGTGCAAAACTTGTATTATAAGTAGGTAAAATAAATATATCACTAATATAAAACAAATCGTCCATATTTGGATAATCTTCAATTAAAATTAGTTTATTACCTGTATTGAATTTTGAAATCTGAAATCGTAAATTATTTATAGCAGTAGAATCTCCTGCAATTATAACCTGAAAATCTTTAGAAGTAAGAGTGTATATGATTTCAATAAACTCTTTTATGCCAGATTTTTTCAAATTCTTTGCAGTAAACAATATAATTTTATTTTTTTTATCTATATTTAGCTCATCACAAATTTCAGTTTTAATATCTTTAATTTTTTTATCTTCAATATTTATACTTGGATAAATAACAGATATATTCTCTTTTTGTATTTTTGTTTTTAATAATACTTCTTCTTCAATAGCTTTTGAGTTTACAATTACTTTTTTTGAATTTTCAATTAAATCTATTGCTTTAGTATCCACAATTCCTGAATGAAAAAAGATATCTGGATATTCTTGTTTTGAAAATGTAAGTTTTTTTATAAAAGAAGGCTCTTTTATAGTTTTAATA
>NZ_JBGUES010000223.1:0-3317 GCF_041821165.1 Poseidonibacter sp.
ATGATGTAATTGCTGCTAACTTAACATCAGCATTTATTGGTTGTAAAGCATCATTAAAAGTTATGGGTAAAAAAAGATTTGGTTCAATTGTAAATATTTCATCAATCGTTGGAGAAATGGGTAATGCTGGTCAAACAAATTATGCTGCATCTAAAGGTGGAGTTAATGCTATGACTAAATCATTTGCAAAAGAAGCAGCACCTAGAGGAATCAGATATAACGCTGTTACACCTGGATTTATTCAAACTGATATGACTCATGAATTAAAAGATGAAGTTAAAGCTGAATATGAAAGAAATATTCCATTATCAAGATTTGGAAAGCCAAGTGAAGTAGCAGATGCAGTTGCATTTTTACTAAGTGATCACTCATCATATATTACAGGTGAAGTACTAAAAGTTAACGGTGGATTATACGTTTAAAAATTTATCTGTAGTCAAATTTTATAAGTTAAAAGAGTTTTTTAAATCTTTTCTGTTATAATTCGACAATAATTTTATAAAAGGAACAAATATGGCATTATTAGAAGATGTAAAAGAAGTAGTTGTAGAACAATTAGATTGTGATCCAGCAGAAGTTAAAGAAGATTCAAAGTTTATTGAAGATTTAGGAGCTGATTCATTAGACGTTGTTGAATTAGTTATGGCTTTAGAAGAAAAATTTGATATTGAAATTCCTGATGAAGATGCTGAAGGTATTTTAACTGTTTCTGATGCAATTAAATACATCGAAAATAACGCGTAATTTTTTTTAACGCATAATAAGAAGTTAATTTTTAACTTCTTATTTATTTAAACTCTTGAGTTTTTATATAATAAAATTGAATAATTTAAATAATTAATAATAAAAAGTGAACGGAGCAAATTTAATGAAAAGAGTTGTTGTAACTGGGTTAGGTACTATTAATTCTATTGGACATAATGTTGAAGACTCATTCAAAGCAGTAGTTGCTGGTGAGTGTGGAATTGATACAATTACACTATTTGACGCAAGTGAATATAGTGTAAAAATTGCAGGTGAAGTTAAAGATTTTGATCCATCAACTGTAATGGACAAAAAAGAAGTAAAAAAAGCAGATAGATTTATTCAATTAGGTATTAAAGCAGCTCATGAAGCAATGCATGACTGTGGACTTGTAAATGAAGATGGTAAAGTAAACGAAGATATTGCTAATAGATTTGGAATTATTTCTGCTTCAGGTATTGGTGGTCTTTCAACTATTGAAAAAAACTCAGTAGTAAATGCAAATAGAGGTCCTAAAAAAATCTCTCCATTCTTTATTCCTTCATCTTTAGTAAATATGCTTGGTGGATTTATTTCAATTGCTCATGGTTTAAAAGGTCCAAGTCTTTCTCATGTTACTGCTTGTGCTGCTTCAACACATGCAATTGCAGATGCAACAAAAACTATTATGCTAAATGGTGCTGATAGAGTATTAGTTGTAGGTGCGGAAAGTGCTGTTTGTGGTGCTGGTGTTGGTGGCTTTGCTGCAATGAAAGCATTATCTACAAGAAACGAAGATCCTAAAAAAGCTTCTAGACCTTTTGATACAGGTAGAGATGGTTTTGTAATGGGTGAAGGTGCTGGTGCACTTGTACTTGAAACTTTAGACTCTGCACTTGAAAGAGGAGCAAAAATCTATTGTGAAATTATTGGATTTGGTGAATCAGGTGATGCAAATCACATTACTTCTCCTGTTATGGATGGTCCTTTAAGAGCAATGGAAGCTGCTTTTGCATTTGCAAAAGATCATACAGGTGAAGATGTAAAAATTGATTATGTAAATTCTCATGGTACTTCAACTCCAGTTGGAGATGTAAATGAAACTAAAGCAATTAAAGCATTATTTGGTGGAGCACAAAACTGCCCTCCTGTTACTTCTACTAAAGGTCAAATTGGACATTGTTTAGGAGCAGCTGGTGCGATTGAAGCTATTTTTGCAATTAAATCATTAAATGAAGGTGTTATTCCTCCAACAATTAATATTGAAAATCAAGATCCAGAATGTGACTTAGATTATGTTCCAAATACAGCAAGAAATGTTGAATTAACTACAGTTATGAGTAATAACTTTGGTTTTGGTGGAACTAATGGTTCTGTGATTTTTAAAAAATACGAAAATTAATAAAAATAAAACCTATTACAAAAAGAGTTAGTTTTACTAACTCTTTTTTTTTATAAAGGGAACTAATTTGGCTACTTACTTAGAATTTGAAGATAAAATAAAAAAAATTGAAGAAGATATCATTGTTGCAAAAACAAAAGCTGATGAGCACGCAGTTGAAATCTTAGAGAAAAAACTTGAAAAAGAAGTTGAAAAAACTTTTAAAAATTTAAGTGATTATCAAAAACTTCAATTAGCAAGACATCCTGATCGTCCATATGCAATGGATTATATTAATAGTTTATTAACTGATGCTTATGAAATTCATGGCGATAGACACTTTGTTGATGATAAAGCAATAGTATGTTTTATGGGATATATTGGTGAACAAAAAGTTATGGTTATAGGTGAGCAAAAAGGTCGAGGTACAAAAGAAAAGTTATTTAGAAACTTTGGAATGCCAAGCCCTGAAGGTTATAGAAAAGCATTAAGAGCTGCAAAAATGGCTGAAAAATTTCAAATTCCAATTCTAATGCTTGTGGACACTCCGGGTGCATATCCAGGAATTGGTGCAGAAGAAAGAAATCAATCTGAAGCAATTGCTAGAAATTTATATGAATTTGCTGATTTAACAACACCTACAATTTCAGTTGTTATTGGTGAAGGTGGTTCAGGTGGAGCATTAGCTATTTCTGTTGCTGATAAATTAGCAATGATGAGATACTCTGTTTATGCTGTAATTTCACCAGAAGGTTGTTCAGCAATTTTATGGAATGATCCTTCAAAAGTTGAAACAGCTGCAAATGCACTAAGAATTACTTCTGATAATTTAGAAGAGTTAAAATTAATTGATGATGTGATTAATGAGCCATTAATTGGTGCACATAGACAAAAAGAAGAAGCAATAAAAGCTTTAGGTGATTATTTTATTGAAACAGTAAATGAGTTAAAAAAATTAACACCACAACAAAGATCACAAAATAAATATGAGAAAATCATGGCATTAGGATCTTTTCAAAATTAATAACTTGTAGCAGAAGCTACAAGCTGTTTATCTTACTAGTTTTCCAACTGGTTCTCCACCAATCAAATGAAAATGAAAGTGTGGCACTTCTTGTCCACCATCACTTCCAATATTTGTAATCAATCTATACCCACTTTGTTTTATTTCCAATTTAGAAGCAACTTTTTGAATAAATTCAGTCATTGCTGC
>NZ_JBGUES010000224.1:0-3303 GCF_041821165.1 Poseidonibacter sp.
TGAGTGATTAAATCTTCGTAATATTGTTTTAATTCGTACCTCAAGTTCTCTTGGGTCATATGGTTTTGGTAAATAATCATCAGCACCTAATTGTAAAGCTGTAACTTTATCAGCTATATCACTTCTAGCACTAGAAATTATAATTGGTATATCAAAATCTTTAACAATTGCTTTACAAACATCTAATCCATCCATTCCAGGTAGCGTTAAATCTAATATGATTAAATCATATTTCTTTAACTTTAGTGAAGAAAGAGCCATAAAAGGCTCTTCATAATTTGTAACATTGATATTAAATTGTTTTAAATATTGTGTTAAAACATCTGCTAATTCTACATCATCTTCTAACATTGCAATTTCTATCAAGGTTTATCCTTTTTATTTCTTTTTATTAATTAATTCTTCAAATTTTATTTTTTGTTTTTCATCTAATATAGCATAAGCTTTTTCTATTAATTGAGCTTTTGATTTTAACATATTCTCTCTTTTTTCACTCATATTTTTAATATATAAATCTTTATTAAAAGTTTGATTTTTAAATACTTCATTTAATGAGTCTCTTTTTGTTCTAAACTCTTTGATTAAATTCATCATCTTTTCTTTTTGCTCAACACTTAAATCTAATTGCTTAAACTTATTGATTATTGGCATTTTCATTTTTGAAGATGAATGTTTATAATGATTTGAATGATTTACATCATTTTTATTATCATTGTTTCTCTCACAATTTGCATAAACACTTGTAACAACAACTGTACTTAAAACTAAACCTGCTAATACTTTTTTCATTTTTGACATTTTAAATCCTTATTATTTTTTGATATAAGAAGTATAATATTAGGGTTTTAACCAATTATGAATTTAATATTAACGAAATATTAATTGCATATTTTATTTAACTTTGACTATAATGATTAAAATTATAAAAAAAGAATTAATATGAAACTATCTTCGCATATATCAAAAACAATTTTTATCATAAGCTTTGTCTCTATTTCACTAGCCTTTATTATCTCTTTAGTATTTCAATATAGTAGCTACAAAAGAGATTCAGAACATATTCAAAATGTGTTTATGGAAATAAAAAAAGAGAATATAAAAAGAGAAGTTTTAAGAGTACATGACTTTATTGATAAAAAACAAGAAGAGATTCAAAATAAATTAAAACAAAGATTAAAAGAGAGAGTTTTAATAGCTCATAAAATTGCCTTATCAATTTATGAAGAGAATAAAGATATAAAATCAGAAGAAGAGATTAAATATCTAATTGTAACAACATTAAAAAATCTATCATATAAAAACAAAAATTCATATATCTTTGCAAACTCTAATGATTCTAAACCTATATTATTTAATAAAAAATCTAAATTAAACGATAAAATTAAAACATCTGAATTTAAGAAAAGTATTTATGATGCAATTGCTAAAAGACAATCTACTCTTGCTTTAGAAAAAGATTCTGGTTATATTCTAAATGATTTTATAAAGCCTGATACTGATGATAAAACATTATATAAAAAACTTAGTTTTATTAAGCTATTTAAACCATATAACTGGCATATAGGAACAGGTGAATATGTTGATACTTTAACACAGCAAACTAAAAATGAGTTATTAGATTGGATTGCTACTGTTAGATTTGGACAAAATGGTTATATTTTTGTAAATGATTTAAAAAAACAATCATTAATTTTTGATGGAAAGAAACTAAGCCCACCTGCAAAACATACACGTCCTGATTTATATCAATTACAACTTGATGCTATAAAGCCTGAAAGTGATGGCTTTATGCTTTATAAATTTAAAAAGATTAATACAAAAATCTCTTATAGTAAAATTTCTTATGTAAAAGAGTATAAAAAATGGGGTTGGATAATTGGTACAGGTTTATATCTTGATGATATGGACAAAGAATTAGCAAGAAAAGAGGGAGTTTTAAAAGATGCTATTAACAATCAAATAACTACTATTTTTTTAATAATATTATTACTTACAATTATAATATACTATATCTCTAAAAAAATATCTCAATATATGGATAAAAATATATACCATTTAATTAATTCATTTAAATATGCTTCATCAAATTCAGAAGAGATAGATACTAAAGAGCTAACATATCAAGAGTTTGAAGTATTAGGTAAAAGCTTAAATAAAACATTAAAAGCAAGAAATAAATCAGAAGCTAAACTTCAAGACTATATAAAAATTGTAAATGAAAATGTAATTATCTCAACTACTGATAAAAGAGGAATAATTACAAGTGTAAGTGAAGCTTTCTGTGAAATATCAGGTTATACAAAAGAAGAACTTATTGGCAAATCCCATAATATTGTAAGACAAAAAGATACACCAAAAGAGTTATATAAACAGATGTGGAACTGTATTCAAAATGGTAAATCTTGGGTTGGTGAAATTAAAAATAGAAATAAAGAAGGCGGTGAATATTGGGTAGAGGCAATTATTCAACCAATTTTTAATAAACAAGATATTAGTGGATACACAGCAATTAGGCATGATATTACAGATAAGAAAAAAGTTGAATACTTATCTATTACAGATGAATTAACAAATCTTTATAATAGAAGGTTTTTTAATCAAAAAATTGAAGAAGAGATAAATAGAGCAAAAAGAGAAGATTATTATCTTTCTTTTATTATGTTAGATATTGACTACTTTAAAAAGTATAATGATACTTATGGTCATCAAGCAGGTGATAATGCTTTAACAAAGGTTGCAAAAGAATTAGCCTTACATAATCATAGAGCTAGTGACTTTGTATTTAGATTAGGTGGAGAAGAGTTTGGAATTTTATTTTTATATAAAGATAAAGAATCATCATTAGAGTTTGCAAACTTCTTAAGAACTTGTATTGAAAAACTAGAAATAGAACATAAACAAAATTCTGCAAGTAAATATGTAACTGTATCAATGGGCTTAGTAGTAAGAAAAGGTAAAGATATTATAGATAGTGATGATTTATATAAACTTGCTGATGAAGCTCTATATAAAGCAAAAGAATCAGGAAGAAACACTACTTATATTATGTAGTGTTTCTTTAAAGATTAAAGTAAATGCCCTGCTAAATTACCACTAGAAAAAGACCATTGCAGATTATAACCTCCACAAGGTCCATCTAAATCCATAACTTCTCCACAAAAATATAAACCTTTTATTAGTTTACTTTGCATTGTATTTGGATCAATCTCTTTTAATGTAACACCACCTCTTGTAATCATAGCTTTTTTAAAACCAATTGATTCAGTTACTGTAAAAGGTGTATTCGCAATAATTTTCACTAAG
>NZ_JBGUES010000225.1:0-3294 GCF_041821165.1 Poseidonibacter sp.
CTTTTATAAGTGAGATATTAATATTACTTTTAGCTTTTGAATATTTTATTGAATTAGAGATTGTATTATCTATTATTCTTTGAAGTTCTGTTCTATTAAATTCAATATTTATATCATCTTTTATGATACAGTTTAATTTTATCTCTTTTGATAAAGCAAGACTTTCAAAAATATTTATTCTTTGTTTTAAAAGTTCAGTAAAATCACTGTTTTCTTTTTGGTAGTTAACTCTTTTATTTTTAATTAAATATTCAATATCATCATAAATTAAATGAAGATTCTTTACAGCATTTAATGATCTTTTTAACTCTTTACTATTTTGTTTTTCTTCTAATATTTCTAAATTTAACTGTATTACTCCAAGAGGTGTTTTTAATTCATGCATGGCATCATTAAAAAAAGCATCTAAATAAGCATTTGCTTTTTTATAAGGATTAATACTTTGTTTAATAATCAAATATGCAGAGATAAATATAAAAAGTCCAATACAAAGTGTTAAAATTGCAATTTTTAAATATATTTGTTTATATGAAAACTCTTTTGTTACTATTAGATATTTGGCATTTAATCTATTTGAACTTAAGATAATCTCTTTTGAAATATTATTTTCATATTTTAGTGCTTGTGATGTTGTAGAAAAGATAAGCTCTTTATCTTTTGATAAAAGGTATGAATCCATTAAAAAAGATTTAGGAAATCTAAAAATCATTTTTTTTGAATCATTAAAATCATATATAGCTCTTTGAATTACTAAAGTATGTTCATCAATACTTTTATACTGATTAAACTTATAACTATTTATTTCACTTTGCATATATAAATATGCAGGAATACAAATAAGAACAATAATACTAATAGTATAAGCAAAACTAAGTTTGATTATATGATTTTTATTATGAAACTCTTTCAATCTTGTATCCTACACCTCTTTGGTTTTTAATAAACTCTTTAGATGTTTTATCTCTTATATTTTTAATACAAACTCGAATATCTGATTCATTTATAAACTTTTCATTCCAAACTTCACAACGAAGTTTTTCAATACTAACAAATTGGTTTTTATTTATAATAAGACAAAAAATAGTTTGACTCTCTTTTTTTGTTAAATTAATTATCTTATCATTTTTACTAAGTTCTTTTTTTAATATATCATATGAAAAATCATCATTTAATTTTATAAGACTTTCATTTGTTGAGAAATAAAAAGATTTAATAAGTTGTTCTATTCTATATTTTAATTCTTTAGGTGAAAAAGGTTTTTTAATATAATCATTACATCCTAGTTCATAACCTAAACTAAGGTTATTAATATCAGTTAAAGAAGTAATAAAAATAACAGGAGTATTGTTTTTGTTTTCTCTAATATTTTTTACTAATTCATAACCATTTAATAGTGGAACTCTTATATCAAGTATAAGAAGATGATAAGAATTTTCATAAATAGCATTTAAAGCATCTTCTCCATTTTCAAAATCATCTATTTCATAATTTAGTGATTCAAGATAATCTTTAATACTATTTTTATAATCAAAATCATCTTCTAGTAAAAGTATTTTCATTCTATTATTATCCTATGATTTGTATTGTTTATTTGTTTTTTATAAGAGCTATTAACTTGTGTTTTTTTATTGTTTTTTGATGAGATAATAACATAACCCAATTTTTCTCTATCTAAACTATAAAAAGTAAAATATGAAAAAGCTAAATTTTCATTTGTAAAATAACCATAATCTTCTAGATTTCTTAGATTAATATCTTTGAAAATATTTGAATTTATCATATCTTGATTTATTAATATAAAGTCATTAATCTTTTGATTATTTGTTAATTCACTTTTTTCATTTAAATACTTATTATCAAGTAATACATACATATCTAAAGAGTTCTTATGTAATTTTTTTGTTAAGCCTTTAAAATTGATAATTATCTCAATTGAGCCTACAAATTTGTTATTTACTATCAAAGGTGAAATTGCTTTAATATTTAATCTTTTTCCAAGTTCAATGGAAACTAAGGGTTCTAAAGATTCTTTTACTTTTACAAGACCTTGCCTAAAAGAAGAAAGAGGAATATCTTTGATAGAAAAGTCCCAACTTCTTAAATATGTATTTAATTCTTTATTATGAATCTGTACTTCAATATCACTATTTTGTAATTTTTTCAATGTTGAAATCTTTTTATTTACAAGAATAAAAGATTCTTTTCTATCTTTTTTTAAAAAGGAATCTATAATCTCTTTATCTTTTGATAATAATATTGCTAAAGATAAAGCATATTTTTTCTCTTCTTCAAATATATTTTTTGTATAAATAAGTGAATTTTCAAGTTTTGAGATAAGTTGCTCATTATTATTTATATTTGTAAGTAGATAAAAAATAAATATAATAAAGAATAGGGTTAAAAAGCTAAGAAAAAGAAGGTATTTATTTGTTTTTAAAACATTTATATTCAAATAAATACCTTTTTGTATTTTTATATATTATTTATCTTCTGTAAAAATTTCATCAAGTAATGAATCTACAAAATCATCTGGTGAGAATTCGATTAAATCTGTTTGTTTTTCACCAACTCCAACATAAAAAATTGGAAGTTCAAGTTGATTTGAAATTGAGAATAATGCACCACCTTTAGCAGTACCATCTAGTTTTGTTACAATAATTCCATCAATTCCAACCATTTCATTAAATGCTCTTGCTTGTGCAATTGCTGTATTACCTTGTGTTCCATCTAAAATCATTAGTTTTTGATGAGGTGCTCCAACTTGTGCTTTTTCACAAACTTTTACAATTTTTTTAAGTTCATTATTTAAGTTTGTTTGAGTTTGTAATCTTCCTGCTGTATCAATAATTACATTATCAATATTTTTTGCAACAGCTGATGAAATAGTATCATAAGCAACCGCAGAAGAATCATGCCCTTGTTTTGTTTTAATAATAGGTACATCTAATTTATCAGCCCATGTTGAAAGCTGTTCTATTGCTGCTGCTCTAAATGTATCTCCTGCTCCAAGTATTACACTTGAACCTTCTGATTTAAATTTATTAGCTAATTTTGCAATTGTAGTTGTTTTTCCAGCACCATTAACACCAATAATTAATCTTACATATGGTTTTGGTAAATTTGTCATATCTACAATTGGAGCATGTTCAAAAAGCATTACAAGTCTATGTCTTAATTGTTTTCTTGTGATTTCTTCAGGTAAACCATCCATTGCTTTTTCAATAATTTCATACTCAACATCTGCTTCTATTAATAGTTCTTCAATATCATCAAATGATATTTTCTCTTTTTTTG
>NZ_JBGUES010000226.1:0-3180 GCF_041821165.1 Poseidonibacter sp.
GTGGAATGTAGTTTATTAGTTCTGCTCTTTTTTTATCACTTATATCATCTATATTTTGTCCAAATAGTTTAACATTATTATTTTCAATTAAATTACATAAGACCTTTGCAAGTGTTGATTTTCCTGCACCATTTTGTCCTAAAATTATAAGATTATCGTTTTCTTGTAGGGTAAAAGTAATATCATCTAAGATATCACTTTTGTAGTTGTTTATTTCTAACATTTTCTAGTATCTTTTTAAAATCTTTTATAAAATATTTAACTCTATGACTTGGAATTCCTGCATATCTTTTTGCAACAATATAAATATTTTTATTAACTGCTGCATTAACTGGTAAAGTTTCCCAAAGAGTTATCATTCTTTTTTGTTCTTCTTCTTTATCTCTTAAAAAAGGAGAAATGTGCACTATTATATCAGGATTCATATTTATTATCTTCTCTGAGTTTACAGTTGGTTGATTTGTACTTGTAGAAAAGTAAGCGTTTTTATTTTGTGATGCTTTTATTATATCTTCAAAATATAAATTATTTCCCGCAATATATATTTGATTATCAAGATTTTTTCTTGGACCAATTACTACTAAGACTTTTTTATCTGTAACAATATTTGCTAAAGATGCCAAAGAATTATCTATATCAGATAATAAATCATTTGCTAAATTGGTTTTATGAAAATAATCGCCTAAAGTTTTTATTGTATATTTAATTGATTTAATAGTATCTGTTTTAAAAACTAAAGTATTAATACCTAAAGCTTTTAAATTTCTAAGAAGTTTTTCATCATAATTTTGAGTAATTACAACAGTAGGTTTTGCTTGAATTATTTTTTCTAATGAAATAGTAGAATAACCACCTACTTTAGGTATTTTCTGAGATTCTTCTGGGTAATCACTATATAAAGTATTCGCAACAATATTTTTGCCCTCACCTAAAGCAAAAACTATTTCGTTTATAGATGGTGAGAGAGTTATGATTCTACTCTCACCAAATAAATTTATACACATTAAAAGAAGTATAAATATTGTTTTTTTCATATTAGAATTTTGCCTTTAAACCAATGTAAGCACTTCTCTCAGCAGTTCCATATGTATCAATTGCTTGATATTTCTTATTTAAAACATTATCCAATTTAACATATGTATTAAATGTTTTATTTATTTCATAGTTTACTACCGCATTCCATAATGTATAATTTCCAGTATTTGCACTTACATCATATGTACCAAAATCATATTGAACTCTATCACCAACATATTCACCATTTACATTAAAATGAAATTTATAAATTCCATAATAATCAAAACCAAATTTTACACTATCTTTAGCTCTTCTTTGTAATCTTTTATCGTTATCTTCTTTTGCACTAGTAAATGTATAATTTATATTTGCAATCAAATCATTCATAATTTCATTTTTATAACCTACTTCAACACCTTGTAAAGTTACCTTATCATCCATATTATAATATTTATATGTTGAACTATTATATTCAATCATATTTGTAACAGTATTATAAAAGTATGTTAATGTTAATCCTTTATAACCAAGTGTTACGTCTGTTCCTTTTGTAGATTCTGGTTGTAAATCTGAATATCCAGCATTAGCATCATATAATTTATAAAATGTTGGTACATTATATGATGTTCCATAATTTATACTTGAATATAAATCATCTGAAAAGTTATGTCTTAAACCGATTTTTCCTGTTGTTTTATTATCAAATAAATCAAACTTATCATATCTTAAAGATTGCGTAAAAATTGTTTTTCCAAATGTAGTACTATTTGTGATAAAGGTAGCTTTATTCCTTAATTCTTTTTTTACATTATTTTTATGATTTGTTACTTTATAATCAGCACCTAAAAGTAAAAAAGATTTTTCATTTAAATATGGTATTGTTGTATTTAAACCATATTCTCTTAATGTTCCATCAAATTTTTTAGTAAAACCTTTTGGGTCATCTCTATTAACTCTAGTATAATTTGAATAAGCTTTAATATTTGAATATTCATTTTTATTTAAAAAATTAACTGAACTATAACTATTTTTTGTTTCTAATTCATATCCTTTAGCATTTGCTTTTTCAGCAATTGTTGAACCAAATGCTCCTTTATCATATTCACTTTTAGCATTTAATGTATTATGACTTAATTCTAATCTATTATTATCATTAATATTAAAACCAGCCTTTCCATTTATTGTTGTATTTTTATATCCATCATCTTCAAATGCATCAATATCACCACCTTGTGGTACTTGAGAGGTAAACCCATCTGAACTTATTTTTGAAACTCCAAGTTTTACATCAAATTTCTTTGTTTTATGAGATATGCTTGCATTCAATGTTTTTGTATTATATGAACCAAATTCTACAGCAACATTTGCATGAGTACCTTCTTTTGAACTACTCGTAATTATATTAATAACTCCAGCATTAGCATCTGCTCCCCAAATTCCAGATTGCGCACCTTTAATAACTTCAATTTGTTCAATATCTGTAATCATTAAATGTTCAAACCTAGCACCACTAATTCCTGTAAAATCGTTATACCTAATTCCATCAATCAATACTAGTATTCTTTGTGAATCAAAACCTCTTGTAAATACTGAAGTTGATTTGCCTAATCCTCCATTACTTATAACATTAATTCCAGCAAGTGTATTTAAAGCTTCACTAACTGTTGTAAAATGTCTTTCTTCTATTTCATCTTTTGTAATAACTTCTACGTTTGATGTAACATCTTTGATTGATTGAGTTGATTTAGTTGCACTTGTAACTGTGATTGTTTCTAGATTTTCATTTGAATAAAGGTTTGTTGCGATTAGTAAGCTTGCAACTAAGCTAGTAGATATTTTTTTCTGCATTTTTTATGTTCCTAATTTTTTATGTATTTATTTGTTGAATATAGCTTTATTGATTTTAGTTCACGTTGCAGTAGTAAAACTACAATTATTTGTTTATTATGAGATAATAGTGAGTGAATCATAGAGCTAAAAGAGTTTAACGTAGTAATAATTGATGATATTAATATTGTAAAAAAAGTAAAATATTTTTTTATTTTATTTTTCATCTTATCCCCTCTTTTTGGATTTTTGATTTGTTAAAGCGTGGGATTATACATAAAAAAGGTTAAAAGTTGTAAATTTTATTATAAAAAATGTATTTAAACTGTCAAATAT
>NZ_JBGUES010000227.1:0-3172 GCF_041821165.1 Poseidonibacter sp.
ATTTACAATCTTTAATATATTTAGCACATAATTATTATGATAAAAATGAATACTTAAATGCTTTAAAATATTATTCAAAAGCATTAAAACTATCACCATCAAATCAAATTTCGTTGTTTAATAGGGCAATGTTATTAAATAAACTAAAAAGAACAGCAGAAGAAAAACAAGCATGGCTTATATATTTAGATTATTATCCTGCCCAAATTCTCTCAAAAGATGCTGTAAGATACTTAAATAATTTGGGAAATTTTGATTATAAAATTCATATAATTCAAAATAATTCACTTATATTAAAAGATATTTCTTTTAATCCTTTTAGTTTAGAAATAAAAAATGAATCAAAAGATTCCTTAGATTTATTAGCAAAATTATTAAGTAAAAATCAAAAACTTAAAATACATATAGTTTCTTATCAAAAAAACAATAAGAAATTGGCAAAACAAAAAGCTCAAACTATTAAAAAATATATTTTAAACAAATATTCAAATATTGACTCTTCAAGATTACTGTTAAGTTGGTTTAATAAGTCAAAAAAAGTTAAAACTACAAATAAAAGATATATTTTAGATGAATCAATTGATTTTATAACAGTTATAAATTGACAAAGGAGATTATTATGAAAAAGTTAATTATTACAACAGTTCTAGGTTTATCTGTATTTTTTGTAAGTTTTGTATTTTCTGATGATGAGGTTTCTACTTTTGATAATACAGCACAAGTTCAAAAAGCTGAAAACTTAGCAGATGCATCATTTCAAAAAGCACAAGAAGAAGCAATAAGTACGCAAAATGATATAACAGATGCAGAAAATAAACTTACAGAAGCACAAGTAAATTTAGCAAATGTACAAAATGATCCAAATGCAACACAAGATGAAATAAATAATGCCTTAGCATCATTAGAATTATCACAAAATAGATTAGATTCAGCAATTAGTAGATTATCTGATATTTCAAGTGTAAGTGTTAATGAGATAAATGATATGAGAGATTCAGGAATGGGTTGGGGTGAAATTGCTCATAGTATTGGTGTTCATGCAGGAACTTTAGGATTAGGTCATGCAAAAAGTAAAAATACAAATAGAGATAGCAAATCTTTCTCAAATGTAAATAAAAATAGTAATTCCAGCAAAAATTCAAAAAACTCATTAGGACTAAGTGGAAAGAATCAAAATTCAAATAGTTCATCTGCTAATAATAGTTCTGGTAAAAGTAATTCAAGCAAAGGAAATTCTTCTGGTCATGGTAACTCTTCAGGAAAAGGTGGAGGTAAAAAATAAATTTAAAGACATCTATAAAAATAGATTATAGATGTCTTATATACTTTGTTTAGATTCTTTTGAAGTACTGTTTATGGATTATAGTAATAAATAGCTATATCGATTTTAACTGTCGCAATTTCTTTTTAAACAAGTATAAAAGACCAAATGAAGAAACGATAACTAGTATAGATGTTATATAAAACTTGAATCCAATATCACCATTACCTGATTTAAGGGCTTCTATTAGATTTTGTGCAGCACTGCCTAACCATACAAAAAGTACAGTTCTAGGCAGCATACCTAAAGTACCTGCTGTGATAAACTCTTTTACTTTAACTCCAAATGCAGGTAAAAGAAGATTCATCAATCCAAAAGGTAAAATGGGTGATATTCTACATAATATCACAAACCAAAATGGATTTGACTCAACTGTATTTTTCAAAAGTTCTTTATTATCTATATCTACCATAGATTTAAGTAGCCTTCCTTTGTCTAAGTACCGACCAAACATATATCCTAACAATGAAGCTAAGAGATATCCAGGCACAACATAAACTAAAGAACTAAGACCAAACAAAAATCCACTAAGTGATGCAATAAAAGTTGTAGGAGTCAAAAGGATGGCCATTGTAAATGCTGTTCCTATAAAAAATAGGGCAGAGTGACCTTTTATCCACTCCGTTATCTCTGGATAGGAAAAGATGATATACAAACTCAAAAGGCTTCCTAAAATAGGCAATAAAATAGCAATAACCGAAACAAGAAACGAATGACGATTTGCACGTAAGAATTTAATGGTTTTTTTCATAATGATACTTTTTTACTATCTACGACAGATTTTTTTAAGAGAAATTATACTGAATCAATCTTTAGAAAAAACCTCATAAAATATATAATCATATAAGTATATTTTAGATTCAAGTTTAGCTTCTATAGTATGAAATATTTTATTTTAATTCAATTTCAATAGCCGATAATCCAGAAAGAATGATTGAAGTCTATGCATAATCAGTATATAGTTTAATTTTTAAACATGTCCAGAACTTACAGTTTGTGGGATTTTAGTTTTAAATCAAAGGATTTGATCTATTATGAAACTATTTCTTCTCCCTTTTATGTGTAAAACATAGGAAATATATAGTTTTTTAATTTCAGAACTTCCTCTAAAATTGTTGCTTAAATCTTTTTTATTCCTTTTAAATCAAAGGTTTGATATTATTTTATATTAGAGGATTAGTGTAAGACAGCTTATAGTAGTTACCGTTTTAACTATTATTTTCAGGGATTTAACTTACAGTTTACAATAAGAATTGATTTGTAAAATGTTTAAAAATTTTTTTTATTAATTTTTTACTAATAATACTATTATAGGTAAAAAAACAATAAGTAAGAGCCCAAAACTTAAGAGGTTTCCTTTGAAAATATTAAAATCCTCAAGAGTTTTCTCCCATGAGAGTCTGAATAAAACTTTTCCTACAAAAATATCATAAGCTAGCATCAAACTCATCCAAGTAAAGCCTATGGAAAAAGCATCCATCATACTTTTAGGTTCAATCCAAGGTACTAAAATAAGATTTAATATCAAAACTATACTACCTCCTAGTAAAAAAGAGAGTAATTTTGCTTTTTTTATTCCTAGCTTTTTAGATAAAACCTTTACTCTAAAAATTCCATTGAATGTTTCAGCTAAAGCGATAAGAAAAAAACCTAAAACTATTTTGATTAGCATAAATTTGTTTGTGCCTTTGTCTCGTATCTTTTAAGTAAATAATAACCTATAAAATATAAGCTTATAAAAAATCCTAAAAATACAATATTGAGTATGAAATCCACAAATTCAAGTGTATAGTTATGAAGTATATTGGCTATGATCATAGGTATAATTGTAAGTAGAAGTATATCTTTTCT
>NZ_JBGUES010000228.1:0-3103 GCF_041821165.1 Poseidonibacter sp.
TTTGGACGGGAATTATAGGGAATTACTTCCGCTTTGTCAAGGGGTTTTTCTTTATTATTGCTTAAATTTTGGAATTTAGGAGTTTTTAAGTTTTAGAGCTTCTTTTATAGTATTTAAATACATAAGAATAAACTATTTTATGATAATATACTTTTTTTAATAAAAGGATATATTATAGTTAATTGTAAAAATTGTAAAAGAGAAATAGAAGCTAAAAAAAGACAATGTCCATATTGTGGAATACTAAATCCTACAGTTACTTTAAAAGATGTATTTGTGAATTTAGTACTTGTATTAGTTGTTATGTCAGTTGTAACATTTATTGTAAATATACTTTAAATTTATTTTCGTATAAAAGCATAAATAAAACCTATTGCCAATCCAATAAAGTGTGCATACCAAGCTATTGGTAATCCAATTAAAAGTGGAGCAACAGAGATTAATAAAATCCAAGTAATAATTCCACTTCTTTGAACCTTATCATAATATGCTACATAACCTAAGATTGCACAGATTGCTCCTGATGCACCAACTAAATTTACATTTGGATCTAGAAAATAGATATATAAAAATGAAAATAATGAAGTTAAAATTCCACATATAAAATATAACAGTAATAATTCTTTAGAACTACGAGATCTTTCTATTAAATTTCCAAATTGATATAAAACAAACATATTCATACCTAAATGTGCGATTCCACCATGTGCAAACATTGTTGATAAGGGTTGCCACCAAAAATCATAAACTATAAAATAAAGATTTAAACCAAGATAAAGTCCACCATTTGACATATTTATTTGAATAACATACATTAGAACTGTAATAATTATTAGAATATTTGTAGCTGTAAAATCGCTTCTACTAAAGTTTTTGAACATGATTTTTATATACCTTTATTGCACAATCAATTGTTGATTTAATTTCATTCTTATCATAAAATTTAAAATCGGAATTAAACCTAAATATCTCATTACCATTTACTCTAAAAGATGTAAGTATTGAACCAGAATAAAACCCTCTATTTTGTTTTTTGTTTTTTACATCATTTTTATCATATTCAATAATATCATAATTTATAAGTAAAAACTTTTTAATATCTTTTTTAGGATTACTCTTAATTGCATTTTTAAAATAAGCATTTAATTCATCAATTGATATAAAATCTTCAATTATAGACTTACTATATATTGATTTTACATAACCACCATGAAGTTTATAATATCCATTATTTAAAGCTTTTATTGAGTCATTTAGAAGTTTTTGATTAAAAAGTATTGCTGTAGAATAATTATCATTTTGACATGATAATCGTTCTACTTTTTTTTCTACTTTTTCTTTTGTAGTTTTTGAAGGTTGTATGTATTTTGTATACAATACTAATGTTACTGTTATTATGATAATTGAAGCCAAAGTAAAAAAATTATTAATAATTATACTTTGACGTAATCCTCTTCTCATATTTTTATAATAATGCTTCTTTTAAAACATCCTCAATTGTATCAACAGGAATTAGTTGCATTGCTTTTTTTACTTCTTCAGGAATATCTTCTAAATCCCTTTCGAAATTTTTTCTAGGTATTAATGCTTTTGTCATTTTAGCTTTAAATGCTGCAATTAATTTTTCTTTTAATCCACCTATTGGTAAAACTTTTCCAGTAAGTGTAAGTTCACCTGTCATTGCGATATCTGACTTAATTTCTCTTTCACTTAAAATAGAAGCAAATGTTAATGCCATAGTAATTCCAGCACTTGGTCCGTCTTTTGGAGTTGCTCCTTCTGGAATATGTAAGTGAATATCATATCTTTTATAAACTTCACTAGCATCAACTTTTGTATTTTCTTCTTTTTCTTTTTGTGTTTTAGGAATAATATTTTCATCAATTTTTAATGTTCCATTATCAATTAAAACTTTTACAACAGAAAAAGAGATTCTAGATGATTCTTTCATTACATCACCTAAGTTACCAGTTACTGATAATAAACCTTTACCTTTTAGTTTAATTGCTTCACTTTTTAAAACATCTCCACCAACAGCTGTCCATGCTAAACCATTTGCAATTCCTATTGAATTTTTTTTCTCAGCTGGGTCTATTTCAAAAATAGGATTATCTAAATACTCTTTTAAGTTTTTAGTTGATATTGCAACTTTTAAAAGTTTTTTATCACTTAAAAGTTGTTTTACTGCTTTTCTAAATAATTTAGAGAATACTCTTCTTAGGTTTCTAACCCCTGCTTCTCTTGTATATTTTGAAATTATTGTCTCAATTGTTGTTTTACTTAAAGAAACTTCACTCTTTTTAAGTCCATGTTTTTCTAATTCTTGAGGAATTAAATAATCTTTCGCAATATGATATTTTTCATTTGGAGTATAAGAAGAAATTTCAATAAATTCCATTCTATCTCTTAATGGTGCTGGTATTTTTCTAGCATCATTTGAAGTTGAAACAAATATTATCTGAGATAAATCAATTGGGAAATTTAAATATAAATCTCTAAATTCATTATTTTGCTCAGGATCTAAGATTTCTAACATTACAGCTGTTGGATCACCTCTATGATTTGCACCTATTTTATCAATTTCATCTAAAACCATTACTGGATTCATTTTTTTTGCATCAACTAAGCCTTTTACAAGTCGTCCAGGCATTGCTCCAACATAAGTTCTTCTATGTCCTCTTAGTTCATTAACATCTTCCATTCCACCAAGTGCTATTCTTACAAGTGGTCTTTTAAGTGCTTTTGAAATAGAGTTAGCTAATGAAGTTTTTCCAACACCAGGAGGTCCAACAAAACATAAAACCGTTCCTTTAGCTTTTAAATCTTCTATATTTCTTTGCTCTAATAATTGTTTTACAGCAAAATATTCAGAGATTCTTTCTTTTGCTTTTTTTAATGAATAATGATCTTTATTTAATTGTTCTTCAACATTTAAAACTGAGATTTTTTCATTTGCATATTCTCCAAAAGGAATATCTAAAACTTGTTCAATATATGTTTGAAGAAGTGAAGCATCTGGTGAATCTTGATGCATTCTACTTAATTTTTCAATTTGTTTTTTTGTCTCTTTATATCCATCTTTTGGCATAAAAGGTTTAAGTTT
>NZ_JBGUES010000229.1:0-3081 GCF_041821165.1 Poseidonibacter sp.
ACTTTTTAGCCATCATTGGTCCAAATGGTGGCGGTAAATCTACACTTTTAAAACTAATACTTGGGCTTATAAAACCTCAAAGTGGAAAAATCGAGAAAAAAATTAAAAATGATTTTATTGGTTACGTTCCTCAAAATACAAATTTAAATATCGATTTTCCAATTACAGCTTTAGAAGTTGTACTAATGGGACATATTGGAAAAAAGAAAAAACTATTTGGTTATAGCAAAGAAGATACAGCTTGTGCTATGAACTCTTTGAAAAAAGTAGGAATGCAAGGTTTTGAAAATAGAAAAATTGGTGACTTAAGTGGAGGTCAAAGACAAAGGGTTTTTATTGCACGTGCTTTATGTGCTAATCCTAAGGTTATGCTTCTTGATGAACCAACTGCAAGTATAGATGTAAAAGGACAAAATGAAATATATGAATTATTAAAAGAGTTAAATCAATCAATTTGTATAGTAGTAGTTAGTCATGATATATCTGTACTTTTAAATTATGCAAAAAATGTTGCTCATGTAAATAGAAATCTTGTTTATCATAACTTAGAAAATATACAAAAAAATATAAATACTACAGATGAACATTTGTGTGAAGTTGAGCTTCTTTCTGCTCTTGGACAAACACAAACTTGTTGTGATCATAAACATTAAGGCTTAATAAAATGTTAGAAATATTAGAATATGATTTTATTCAAAATGCATTAATTGCAGGAGTCTTAATATCAATTGCTGCTGGAATAATTGGTTCACTTGTTGTTGTAAATAAAATAACATTTTTAACAGGTGGAATTGCTCATAGTTCATATGGTGGAATAGGTCTTGCTATTTACTTAGGTTTACCTGTTTTATTTGGTGCTACAGTATTTGCAATTATTACAGCTGTTATAATTGCAATATTAACACTAAATAATCGTACACGAGTAGATGCACTAATTGGTATGATGTGGGCATTTGGAATGGCTATTGGGATAGTATTTGTTGATTTAACACCTGGCTATAATGTTGATTTGTTATCTTATCTTTTTGGCTCTATTATTGCAGTTTCTAGTGATGATATCTTATATATGGGTATTTTAGATATTTTTATTATATCAATAATAGGGATATTTTATAAAGAGATACTTGCTGTTTCTTATGATAGTGAGTTTGCAAAACTAAGAGGTATAAATGTAAAGTTCTTTTATACTTTGATTTTAATTCTAGCTGCTCTTTGTGTGGTTGCTGCAATTAAAGCAGTAGGGCTTATATTAGTAATTGCACTATTAACAATACCAACATATTTAGCTGAAACATTTGCAAACAAACTATCAACAATGATGGTTTTAAGTTCAATCCTTGCTACAATTTTTACAGTATTAGGGCTTGTAATATCTTACTTATATGATATTAGTTCAGGTGCAAGTATTATTATTGTTGCTGTTGTGATTTTATCTATTGTAAAACTATTTAAGTTAATAAAAAAGTAAAATCATTTTATTGCGCTATAATACAAAAAATTAAAAGAAACGGAATTACTTAAATGAGTGAACAAAAAATAAATGAAAAAATATATGTTGGTGAAATAAATACACTAGCAATATATAGAGATAGCGAACCTGGTATGTATTTAATAAGTGAAGATAAAGAAGAAGTACTTCTTCCTAATGCTTATGTAACAAATGATATGGAGCTTGGTTCTTTTATTGATGTATTTATATACACAGATAGTGAAGATAGATTAGTAGCTACAACTTTAGAACCATATTTATATGTAAATGAATTTGCATATTTAGAAGTTGTAGATACTGCAGCTTTTGGAGCATTTGTTGATATTGGATTACCAAAAGATATTTTAGTACCAAAAAATAAACAAAGAAGTATTTTTCATAAAGGACATAAAAAAGTTCTAAAAATGATTCTTGATGAAAAAACAGATAGATTAATTGCTACTGAAAAATATACTTTAGAAAAAGATATTAAAGGTCTAAAAGAAAAAGATGAGGTAGAAATTTTAGTTTATTCTAAAACTCCTCTTGGATATAAAGTAATTGTTGATGATTTATATGATGGTATGATTTATCACACTGAAATTTTTGAAAAAGTATACTTTGGTGATAGAAAAAGAGCTTATGTTAAAAAAATTAGAGATGATGATAAGTTAGATATTTCATTACAAGAGATTGGAAATAAAGTAAAAGATGATAAAGTTCTTGAAGTTTTAAAACAAAAGGGTGGAAGTTTACCATTTACTTATAAAAGTGATGCAGAAGATATTAAAAATACATTTGGTGTAAGTAAAAAATCTTTTAAAGCATCATTAACAAAACTGTTAAATGAAGAAAAAATAGTACTAGAAGAAACAGGTATTAAAATTAAATAGATAAATTAAGTTTTAATTTAATTAAATTAAGACAAAATTTATCCTATTTAAAATATAATATCAAAAATTTAATATTAATAGGAATAAAATATGGCAACAACAATGTTAAAAGGTAATGAAGTAACTTTAAGTGGAACAGAATTAAACGTTGGAGATACAGCTCCAGTTGTAACAGTAGTAGCAAAAGATTTATCTGATGTTCAAATCGGTGGAGAAAATGGTAAATCACAAATTGTAGTAGTAGTACCTTCTTTAGATACTCCTGTATGTGCAGCTGAAACTAGAAAATTCAACGAAGAAGCAGCTAAAATTGAAAATGCTGAAGTAATCGTAGTTTCTATGGATTTACCTTTTGCAATGGGAAGATTTTGTACAACTGAAGGAATTGAAAACTTAACTGTTGGTTCTGACTTTAGAGCAAAAGCATTCGCTAAATCTTACGGTGTATTAGTTGCATCAGGACCATTAGCAGGTGTTACTTGTAGAGCAATTTTCGTAATTAATGCTTCAGGTGTTATTACTTATAAAGAAATTTGTCCAGAAATTACTGAAGAGCCAAACTATGATGCAGCATTAGCAGCAGCAAATGGTGCTACTTCAACTTCTTGTTGTGGTTCTTGTCATTAATCAATGACTAGAATTTTATAAATAGATATAATTTCTAAAAATTAAAAATCACTCTTTTTTGAGTGATTTTTTTATTTAGGAGATTATATGTTT
>NZ_JBGUES010000230.1:0-3054 GCF_041821165.1 Poseidonibacter sp.
CAAGAATATTAGATATTGCAACAAAAAATGTAATTACAGTTACACCAGAAGATACGATTCAAACAGCAGTTGAACTTATGTATAAAGAAAAACATAGAGATGTTATAATATTACCTTCTAAAAATAAACATTACTCAATTTTTACTGCCAATGATTTAATAAAATTAAAGTCACAAAATATTGATTTTAATACACAAATAAAAGAAATCAAATTTAACAATATAAGTGCAGTATTAGAGACAACATCAGTAACTGAAGCAATTTTAAATGTAAATCCAGAAATCAATTGTTTATGTGTTATTGATAATGATAATATTTTAAAAGGTTTTGTTTCTTATTATGATTTATTATCAAGTATTGATCCAAAACTTATGCTTGAAAAAAGAGTAATTGGCGAAATTATGTTAAGTACTCATTTAAAATATGCAAATATGAATATTCCTACACTTGAGATTCTTGGGCATATGGATAAACTTAGCGATTGTATAATTTTAACAGATGATCAAAACAATGCAAAAGGAATTATCACTACAAAAGATGTTGTTAAAATTTTTGGAGAAAAAAGAGATCTAACAAAACCAATATCTGAATATATGAGTTTTCCTATTCAAACAATTAATAGTACAACAACAATATCAACTGCCTTAGAATTTGTTCAAAGTAAACATTTTAAAAGATTAATAGTTGAAGATTTTGATGGTGAGATATTAGGACAAATAACACAAGAAGAGCTTTTAGCTCGTATTTATTCAAAATGGGCTGATGTTATGAGAAACAATGATAATCAACTACAAAAAATAAATAAGGTATTAAAAGAAAAAGCAACTAAATATCAAGAACTATCAACTATAGATAATCTAACAGGAATATTTAATAGACTAAAATTCGAACAAGAATTAAAAGATGAGATAGATAGAATTAGAAGATATAAAACAGAAAAATTCTCACTTGTAATATTAGATATCGATAATTTTAAAAAAATCAATGATACATATGGACATATTGAAGGTGATAATGTATTAAAACAATTGGTATTAGAAATAAAATCACATCTAAGAAGTACTGATATCTTTTCAAGATGGGGTGGAGAAGAGTTTGTGATAATCTTGCCTTTAACAAATATAAATAATGCAAAAATAGCAATTGAAAATATAAGGAAACATGTATCATCTGCAAATTTTAATAAAGTAGGTAATGTAACTTGTAGTTTTGGGCTTACAGAATTTAATGATGAAGATACTTTCCATTCTGTTATTACAAGAGCAGATGAGGCTATGTATATTGCTAAAACAAGTGGTAAAAATAGAGTTGAAGTGCTAAATAAGTAAAAATATAGCAATTTGCCATATTTTTATTTTTCTGAAAGTTAGGTAATGCGAGAAATACGAGAGTAATTCTTTGTATGGAAGTGTAATATTTCCTTTTGTATTTTATTTTACCATACAAAGTGTAACATTTTTTTTTAACAATAAAAATAAAAAGAAGAGAGATATTCATAAATTTATTTAAGTGATGAAAAATTAGTGAAAAAAGTTTCTTGTTTTTTTAGAACATAATTTAAAAAATATTTCCTTTTTTGTTTAATTTAGGCTATTTTTGAAAAAAAGAGCTTCTATAGTTGCCCTTATTTGGCTCGAAAATAGTTGCTTGTATATAAATCATCATAGAAAAAAATAGATTATTCGTATATATGCTTATATATACGAGAATCAATATTTTTAATATATTTAAAAACTTCGGTAGCACTTCGCAATAGAACAACAAGTAAAAAGCTATTGAATCTTATGACATAGTAAAAGAATTTTTTTAATCATAATAATAGTAGTTGATAATATTGATAACATAATATCTCTATTATTGCATATCTTTTTATTTTACTTTTTATAATATTAATTTATTAATAATTACTAAAACTATTATTTCAATATATTGAAATGATATTAATGAATATCAAGAATTTATTATTGATGTTCACACTATTAAAAAAAATATAATGATATATCAATTACATTACTAGAGATATTAACACGAGAAAATCTTGATTTTTGATGTGCAAATAAAACATAAATGTAATGAAAAAAACTTTATTCCCTATTTGTTTTATTTGTAGGAATCCCCTAGCTGCCATGGAATCGAGCTTTCTAATACCTAACTATCGAACTTTTGTGGTGAACTATCGGATTTTTGTGGTGAACTATGAAGTTTTTGTGGTCAAAACCTATAAATTTGATACCAAATATCGAATATTTTTATTTACTTCGATATTTTAACTTAAAAATAATTCTTAAGAACATATCGTTCAAAAGGAATTATTTTATGAAAAAAGAACATGATGTAAGAAAACATAATAGTTTAATAAATTTGAGAACTAAACACAAATACAATGTAAATGAACTTAAATTTATTTGTAAACAAATTTCAATGATTAGACCAGATTATAAAAATTTTGAAGATGAAGTAATTCATATTCAAGATTTAGGATTTAGTTCTAAGGAAATTGGAAACTATAAATATATTAGAAAATTCTTTGAAGATTTATATTCAAAAAGTTTTTATCTTCCAGGAACCAATAGATTATGTGGTTGGTTTTCAAGCTTAGAATATAAAGATGGATATATTTATTATTCAATGGATGAAAAGTTAATTCCATTCCTATTAGATGTTCAAAATAATTTTACTCAATATCATGTAAGTAATGTTTTAAAGCTTAGAAGTTCTTATTCTATAAGAATATATGAATTATTAAAACAATTAGAAGATAAAGGCAATAGAACATTTATAATTGAAGACTTAAGAAGCTTATTAGATATTCCTGAAAAATATAAAAATGGTCATATTAAAAGTGATATTTTAGATAAAGCAAAAAAAGATTTACAAAAAAATACTGATTTATCTTTTACATATGAATTTATAAAACAAGGTAGAAGTTTCAACTCAATAAAATTTAAAATTTTTAAAAACAAAAAAATTGAGGAAATTGACACAACAAGAGTTTATGGAAATATTGCAAAAGTTGATGAAAGTAAAAAATCAATTTTTAAATTTAGTCAAGCG
>NZ_JBGUES010000231.1:0-3030 GCF_041821165.1 Poseidonibacter sp.
ATAGGACAAAAACTATCCTATTTAAAATTGGAGTTTATAATGAACGATAATAAAGAAATTAAAAATGTAATAAATAGCGATTATAAATTAGGATTTGAAACTTTAGTAAAAAGTGATACTTTTGCTAAAGGATTAAATCAAGATGTTATAAAAGCAATATCTGCTAAAAAAAATGAACCACAATGGTTATTAGATTTTAGATTAAATGCCTTTGAAAAATGGCTAAAAATGACAGAACCTAATTGGGCTGGTTTAAGATATGAAAAAATAGATTATCAAGATATTGCATACTATTCTGCACCAAAAAAAGCTTTAGGTTCTCTTGATGAAGTAGATCCTGAAATTTTAAAAACTTATGAAAAACTTGGTATTCCATTAGAAGAGCAAAAACAACTTGCAGGTGTTGCTGTTGATGCTGTTTTTGATTCTGTTTCTGTAAAAACTACTTTTCAAAAAGAGTTAGAAGAGTTAGGAATAATATTTTGTTCAGTAAGTGAAGCAGCTCATAAACATCCAGAAATTTTAAAAAAATACCTAGCTTCTGTTGTACCTGTAAATGATAACTATTTTGCATGTTTAAACTCTGCTGTATTTACAGATGGTTCATTTGTTTATATTCCACCAAATACTCACTGTCCAATGGAATTATCAACATACTTTAGAATAAATGCACTTAATACAGGACAGTTTGAAAGAACTATTATTATTTGTGATGAAGGTTCTTATGTATCTTATAATGAAGGCTGTTCAGCACCAAGTAGAGATGAAAGACAACTTCATGCAGCAGTTGTTGAATTAGTTGCACTTAAAAATGCTCAAATAAAATATTCAACTATTCAAAACTGGTATCCAGGTGATGAAAATGGTAAAGGTGGAATTTTAAACTTTGTAACAAAAAGAGGTTCATGTTTAGGTGATAATTCAAAAATTTCATGGACACAAGTTGAAACTGGTTCATCTTTAACATGGAAATATCCATCATGTATTTTAAAAGGAGATAATAGTGTTGGAGAGTTTTATTCAGTAGCTATTTCTTCAAAAGCTCAACAAGCAGATACAGGTTCTAAAATGATTCATTTAGGAAAAAATACAAAATCAACTATAATTTCTAAAGGAATTTCAGCAATGAATGGAGTTAATGCTTATAGAGGATTAGTAAGAGTTGGTAAAAATGCCACGAATGCTAGAAATATTTCTCAATGTGATTCACTACTAATAGGAAATACATGTACAGCAAATACTTATCCATATCATGAAATTAGAAATATGAATGCAAAAATAGAACATGAAGCTACAACTTCTAAGATTTCAGATGAACAACTATTTTATATAAAACAAAGAGGAATTAGCGAAGAAAATGCAGTTTCTATGATAGTAAATGGTTTTTGTAAAGAGGTATTAAAAGAACTTCCAATGGAGTTTGCAGCAGAAGCAAAAGAGTTATTAAATATTTCCTTAGAGGGAAGTGTTGGTTAAATTTAAAAAAATTAGAACTGTAAAAGGAATAATAAAATGTTAGAAATTAAAGATTTAAAAGTAACAATCGGTGATAAAGAAATTTTAACAGGTCTTAATTTAGATATAAAAGATGGAGAAGTTCATGCACTTATGGGCGTTAATGGAGCAGGAAAATCAACATTAGTTAAGACTCTTAGTGCACATTATGATTGTGTTGTAAATAGTGGAAGTATTACTTATAAAAAGAAAAACTTATTAGATTTAGATGTTTCACAACGAGCTAATGAAGGTATTTTTATGAGTTTTCAAAATCCAGTTGAAGTATCAGGAGTAAATAATAGCTATTTTCTAAAAACTGCAATTAATGAAAAAAGAAAAAGCCAAGGTTTAGAAGAGTTAGATGCGGTTGAGTTTCTAAAACTTATCAAAGAAAAAACATCAAAATTTGATATAGATAGAAAACTATTACAAAGAGATTTAAATGATGGTTTTTCAGGTGGTGAGAAAAAAAGAAATGAACTTATTCAACTACTACTTTTAGAACCAGATTTAATTATGCTTGATGAAATTGATTCAGGACTTGATGTAGATGCTATTAAAACAGTTGCAAATGTTATAAATTCAATGTTAGATGGGAAAAAATCTGTTTTAATGATTACACATTATGATAGATTATTAGAATTAATTAAACCAGATTTTGTACATATTTTAAATAATGGGAAAATCGTAAAAACGGGTGACTATACTCTAGCTTTAGAACTTGATAAAAAAGGTTTTGAAGGAATAGGAATAAAAGATGATACTAAATAATATTGAAGAATTAAACTTACCATCTAAAAAAGATGAAGAATTTAATAAAATAAATTTTGAAGATTTTTTTTCATCTGAATTCAAATATATTGATACTTATGAATTTGATATTATGGGATTAGAAAGTTATATTGATACAAAAACCTATGAAAGTGGATTATTTAATATTACAAATAATTTTAATAATGAACAAAAGATCATAACAATAAATAGAAATATTTTAGAACCAATTTTTATAATTCATAAGATAAATGAAGATAATACCTTTTTTACAAACTCATTAAAAATAGAAGTAAAAAAAGGAATAAAAGCAACATTTGTTGAAGTTTTTGTAAATAATAGTACAAATAGTGCATATAGTGTAAATAGAACTATTCATTTAGAAGATGATGCACAACTTGAATATGCAAAAATCCAAGATATAAATGAAGGTAATTTTTTATTATTAAATACAAATATTAATCAAGAAAAAAACTCTAATTTAAAAATTTCTAATTTTGAATATGGAAATGGTTTTATTGTAAATACTTTTTTAAATAATATAAATAATGAAGAAGTTATCTATAATTTAAATGGTTTAGTAAAATCAAAAGATTCATCAAATACATCAAATTTAATAAAAACAATTCATAATAATTCTCATACATTAAGTGATGTAAATTATAAACATTCATTAAAAGACAAGTCTCGTGCTGTCTTTAAAGTAAAATCAATTGTAAATAAAAATGCACCATTTTCAAAAGCATATCAAAATACAAATAC
>NZ_JBGUES010000232.1:0-3023 GCF_041821165.1 Poseidonibacter sp.
GCTGATTCATCAATAGTTGGTACAATAGTAGCATCAATTGTTTCAACAATTATTTCGCCATCTTCTGTATATCTAATTACATTTCCATTTTCATCAACTTCAATCTCTTCTGCTTCTTTTGGACATTTTGCAATTGAAACTACTTTATCACCTTTATCAACATTAACAATAATTACACCAGAAGTATTTCTTCCAGCTTTTCTAATTGTTTGCATATCAACTCTAATCATTTTACCAATAGAAGTAAGTGCCATTAAATCTTGTGTTTCATCAACTAAAACTTCGCCAACAACATTACCTGTTTTATTAGAAAGTTTCATAGAAATAACACCAGAACCTGCTCTATTTGTTAATCTATATTCAGAAACAGTAGTTCTTTTTCCAATACCTTTTTCAGAAATTGGTAATAATTCTTGATTTTCATCAGTAATAACATCAGCATCAACTACGAAGTCAGTATCATGTTTAAATTTAATTCCTCTAACCCCTCTTGTAGATCTACCTTGTTCTCTTGTTTTTTCAATTTCAAATCTAATACATTGTCCCATTGATGTAAAAATCATTAAGAATTGTGAAGATGCATCTGTAATTTTAGCAGTTACAATTTCATCTAAATCATCAAGAACGATAGCTCTTACACCATTTGATCTAATATTAGAGAATTCTGATAATGATGTTCTTTTTACAATACCATTTTTAGTAAAGAATGCTAATGATTTTGACTCATCAAAGTCAGTTGTAGGAATAATTTCCATAATTTTTTCATCAGGTCTTAAGTTAATTAAGTTAACAACTGCTTTACCTTTAGCAGTTCTTGAACCTTCTGGAATTTTATATACTTTTAACCAGTATAATTGACCCATATTTGTTACAAACATTAATGTATCATGAGTATTAGATACAAAGAATCTTTCAATGAAATCATCATCATGAGTAGTAACAGCAGTTTTACCTTTACCACCACGTTTTTGTTTTTCATAAGATTTAATTGGTACTCTTTTTACATATCCATTATGAGTAATAGTAACAACCATTGGTTCATTTGGAATTAAATCTTCAATATCAATTTCATCATAAGAATCTTCGATTTCTGTTCTTCTTTCAGAAGAGAATCTATCTTTAATTTCAATTAATTCTTCTTTGATAATTTCATTTAATCTATCTTCTGATTTTAAAATCTCTTCTAATTCTGCAATTAATAATAATAATTCTTGATATTCTGCTTCTAATTTATCTCTTTGAAGACCTGTAAGTCTTCCTAATCTCATATCTAAAATAGCTTGAGATTGAATATGAGATAAAGAGAATCTATCTTGTAATTTTTCTCTTGCATCTGCATCATTTGCAGAAGATTTAATAATTTGAACTACTTCATCAATATTATCAAGCGCAATTTTTAAACCTTCTAAAATATGTGCTCTTGCTTTTGCTTTTTCTAATTCAAAAATTGTTCTTCTAATAATTACTGTTTTTCTATGTGATAAGAATACAGTTAATAATTCTGGTAATGTAAATACTTTTGGTTCTTTATTGTAAACGGCTAATAAAATAATCCCAAAAGTAGTCTCCATTGGAGTTGATTTATAAAGGTTATTTAAAACAATCTCAGACATAGTATCTTTTTTTAGTTCAATAACAACTCTAATACCTTCTCTATCAGATTCATCTCTAACTTCTGAAATTCCCTCTATTGCTTTATCTTTTGCAAGATTTGCAATAAGTTCAATAAGTCTTGATTTATTAACTTGGTAAGGTAATTCATCTAAAACGATGATTTCTTTTTTACCTCTTGTTTCAATATGGTGTTTAGCTCTAATTCTAACTCTTCCACGTCCTGTGTTATAAGCATCGATTATTCCACGTCTTCCAAAAATTGTTCCACCTGTAGGGAAATCTGGACCTTGAATAAATTGCATTAATTCATCAGCTGTTGCATCTGGATTATCAACTGTATATAACACTGCTTCTAATAATTCATTAATATTATGAGGAGGAATTTTTGTAGCCATACCAACTGCAATACCTTCACTACCATTTAATAATAATGTTGGAACTCTTGTAGGTAAAACTGATGGTTCTTTCATAGTATCATCGTAGTTAGCAACGAAGTTTACAGTATCTTTATCTAAATCACGCATTACTTCTTCAGCAACTCTTGTCATTCTAGCTTCTGTATATCTCATTGCAGCTGCATTATCTCCATCAACAGAACCAAAGTTTCCTTGTCCGTCAATTAAAGGTGCTCTCATTGAGAAATTTTGAGCAAGTCTTACTAAAGCATCATAAACAGAAGTATCTCCATGAGGATGGTACTTACCAATTACATCTCCAACAATTCTTGCTGATTTTTTGTACGATGATTTTGAAGTAATATTTAAATCATGCATTGCATATAATATTCTTCTGTGAACTGGTTTTAAACCGTCTCTTGCATCTGGTAATGCTCTACCTATAATAACACTCATTGAGTAATCTAAATATGAAGCTTTAACTGAGTCTTCAATATTTACATCTATAATATCTTGATTTTCGAAAAGGTTTTCCATTAAAAAAGGCCTTTGTTTTATAAAATTAAGTTATTTTATCTAAAAAGCGCTTAGCATAAGTTGTAATGGGATTTTTGTTTGAAAAATTAGCTAAAAAAAAAGCCAAAAGTAAAAACTTTTGGCTTTTTTTTAGGTAAAAAATAATTATTTATTATTTTCTTTTTTATATTTAAGAATCATAGTATATACTTCATCTTTTAATTTTAACTTTTCTTTCTTTTTTTGTTCAATATAGAATTGATCTGAATTTGATTTTTCTAATTCAATAATTTCTTCATCTAAAGCATTATGTTTATCAAAAAGATTATTAAAATACTTGTCACTTTGCTTTATCTCTATAATTAGTTCTCTATATTCGTGAAACATGTTACATCCTATATATTAAATTTTTGTTATTTATTGTACAACTAGAATACTTAAATAAAAATAATTATTAAGTTCTATAGTCTGCATTTATCTCTACATATTTGTAACCTA
>NZ_JBGUES010000233.1:0-3020 GCF_041821165.1 Poseidonibacter sp.
AAGCAATTTTCTATCTTCATACATTTTTAATGTCCTAACTTTAGTATTTAAAAGTTCTGCAATACTACTTAGTAGAACATCTTTATTATTAAGTAAAGCCAATTTTCACCTTTCATTTAATTTATAATAATTTCTTTATCACTCGTATACTACTTAATCTTTTATTAAACTTATTTTATACAAGACATTTTTTTACACTTTTATTGATTTTTTTTTACATAAGTTATGTTTTTAAATATCATTATTTTCTATATTTATGTCATAAATTACGTATATTTTAAGTATTACATAAGTTTTATATGTTAATATCACACTGTTTTTATTTAAATATTTAACATACATAATGTAAATATTTAACATAAGTTATGTAATTAATATTAACACTAAATGAAAAAGGTAAGATATGAATGGCCAGAAGGTTATAATTAAAGAACCAAGCAAAAGTTTTTCAAAAGAGATATATAAATTAGTAGAGAGTACAAAGGTATTAGATGTAAATTCTGAATATCTGTATTTACTACAATCAACTCATTTTAAAGACACATGTGCAATTGCACTAATGGAAGAAGAAGTAGTAGGATTTGTTTCTGCTTATAAACTACCAGATGAACCTAATAAATTATTTATTTGGCAAGTAGCAGTTGATGAAAGATTAAGAGGATATGGCTTAGCAAATAAGCTTATGCTTAATATTTTAAAAAGAAAAGAGAATATGGATTTAAATTATATTCATACTACTGTTTCGCCAAGTAATAAATCATCAATAAGAGCATTTGAAAAATTAACAAGTGTACTTAAAACAAAAATGATTTCAAAAGATTTTTTTGAAAAAGAAGATTTTATAAACCAACATGAAGAAGAAGTCCTATATGAAATTGGGCCATTTAAACTAAAGGAAAAAAAATGAGAATATTTGAAAATTTAGAATCAGAAGTAAGAGGATATATAAGAAGTTTTCCAACAATTTTTGAAACATCAAAGGGTGCAATTTTAACAAATGAACAAGGTGAAGACTTTATTGATTTCTTTGCAGGAGCTGGAACACTTAACTATGGACATAATAATGAACATGTTAGTAAAGCTTTAATTGAATATATTCAAAAAGATGGTGTTGTTCATGGTCTTGATATGGCTACAAGTGCTAAAAAAGAGTTCTTACAAACACTTCAAGATACTATTTTAGTTCCAAGAAATTTAGATTATAAAGTACAGTTTACAGGACCTACAGGAACAAATGCTGTTGAAACTGCACTTAAACTTGCAAGATTAGTAAAAGGTCGAAGTAATGTTGTATCTTTTACAAATGGTTTTCATGGTTTAACTCAAGGTTCATCATCTGTAACTGGAAATAATGACTATAGAGATGAAAGTTATATTAGTAGATCAAATGTATCATTTATGCCATTTGATGGTTACTTTGGTGATATGAATACTATGTCTATTTTTAGAAAATTTTTAGAAGATAGTAGTAGTGGACTAGATATTCCTGCTGCTGTTATTGTTGAAACTATTCAAGGTGAAGGTGGAATTAATGTTGCATCTAAAGAGTGGTTACAAGAGCTTGAGTCAATTTGTAGAGAGTATGATATTTTATTAATTATTGATGATATTCAAGTTGGAAATGGAAGAACAGGTGAATTTTTCTCATTTGAATTTGCTGGTATTAATCCAGATATTGTAACAATTTCAAAATCAATTGGTGGTGGATTACCAATGGCAGTTGTTTTATTAAAACCAGATTTAGATCAATGGAAACCAGGTGAGCATACAGGTACATTTAGAGGTAATAACTTAGCATTCGTTGCTGCTAAAGTTGCAATTGAACAATATTGGCAAAATGATGATTTATCAAATGCAGTTAAATATAAAGAAAACATTATAAAAGAAGAGCTTCAAAAAATTGCTGATAAATTTAAAGATGAATTAGAAGTTGAAGTTAGAGGTAGAGGTTTAGCTTATGCCTTTGATATTAAAGGGGATAACTCAATTGCAGGAGAAATTTCATCTTATGCATTTGAAGAAAAACTGATTGTTGAAACTTGTGGTAGTGAAAATCAAATTGTTAAATTCTTACCACCATTAATTATTGATGAAGAGACTTTACGTAAAGGTCTAAAAAGATTTGAAAAAGCAATTAGTAGATTAATGGCTGATAAAAAAGAAAAATTATCAGGAGAGTTCTAAAATGATAGTAAAAGATATAAAAAAAGATGTAATGGGTACAGACAGAGAAGTTCATGCGCAAGGTGGACAGTGGGTTAGTAGAAGAATGCTTTTAAAAGATGAAGGAATGGGATTTTCTTTTCATGAAACAATAATTAGAGCAAATACTAAAACTCATATACATTATCAAAATCACTTAGAAGCTGTTTATTGTGTAGGTGGAAATGGGAAAATTGAAGATTTAGCAACAGGTGAAGTTCATGAACTTCATGATGGAATTATGTATGCTTTAAATAATCATGATGACCATAATCTTTATGGTGGAAGTGAAGATATGAGAATGATTTGTGTATTTAATCCACCAATTAAAGGGACTGAAAACCATGATGAAAATGGAGTTTATCCGCTAGAAGACTAATAAAGGAATTATATTGAATATAAAAGTATGTAAGTTTGGGGGAAGTTCGGTCAGGGACTCTTCTCAAATAAAAAAAGTATTAGAAATAATTAAAAAAGATAAAAATAGAAGAGTTATTGTTGTATCAGCCCCTGGACGAGATGAGAAGTTTGATGAAAAAATTACAGATCACCTTTTAAATATTGCTACAAATGGGGAACATTTTAGTAAACAAAAAATTTATATAAATATAAAGCAAAGTTTTGATTCTATAATTAACAAATTTGAACTTTTATGTACAGAATTAAATATTGATAAAAAAATAATAATAGAAGATTTAAAAAAAGATTTAAATAATACAGTATTAAAAAATAAAAAAAGAGAAGCTTTTTTCCTTTCAAGAGGAGAACACTATAATTCAAAAATAATAAGTACTTTTATAAAAAATAGTGGTTTAAAT
>NZ_JBGUES010000234.1:0-3011 GCF_041821165.1 Poseidonibacter sp.
GGAACAATCCCTTTTACATCTGTTATTAATCTCTCACCATTTATAATACTTGTATACTCATCTTCACTAATTGATTTAAATTCATCATGTCCTACTGCAACTATAATAGCTTCATATTTCTTTTCATTTTTAAATGGATTTTCAACAAAGTTATAATCATAATAATCTTTATCTTTTTCATCTATCCATGGTTCATATACATCTATTTTTGCACCATATTCTTGAAGTTCTGAGATTATATCTACAACTTTTGTATTTCTTATATCAGGGCAGTTTTCTTTAAAAGTTAATCCCATAATTAAAATATCTGCATCTTTTACTAACTTACCTTTTTTAATCATAAGTTTAATAGTTTTTTCAGCGATATATTTTCCCATACCGTTATTGATTTGTCTTGCACCTAAGATAAGATTTGGTTTATAGCCAAGTTCTTCTGCTTTAAAAGTTAGGTAATATGGATCTACACCTATACAGTGTCCACCAACTAATCCTGGCTTTAATTTTATAAAGTTCCATTTTGTTGCTGCTGCTTCTATTACATCATTTGTATCTATATTCATAGTATCAAAGATTAGTGCTAATTCATTTACAAGTGCAATATTTACATCTCTTTGAGTATTTTCAATTACTTTTGCTGCTTCTGCTACTTTTATTGAGCTTGCTTTATGAGTTCCTGCTGTAATAATTGTTTTATACAGTTCATCTACTACATTTGCTATTTGTGGTGTTGAACCTGCTGTTATTTTAAGTATTTTTGTAACTGTATGTTCTTTATCACCTGGATTAATTCTTTCAGGAGAATATCCACAGAAGAAGTCAGTATTAAATTTCATATTTGAAGTAGCTTCAAGTTGTGGAACACATACTTCTTCTGTTACACCTGGGTAAACAGTTGATTCATAGATTACGATATCATCTTTTTTTAGTACTTTACCTATCATTTGAGATGATTTTATCAAAGGAGTTAAATCAGGTCTATTAGAAGAATCAATAGGAGTAGGAACTGTTACAATATATACATTACAATCTTTTATATCATCTAAGTTTGTTGAAAAAATCATATTATTTTTTAAAGATTGTTTTACTTCATCACTTGTTAGCTCTAGCGTTCTATCAAAGCCATTATTTAGTTCTTGCACTCTTGTAGTATTTATATCAAATCCTACAACTTCAAATTTACTTGAAAAAGCATGAGCTAATGGTAAACCTACATATCCTAGGCCTATTATACATATTTTCTTATGACTCGGCATTTAGTGCCTCCCTACATTGTACTTTAGTACTTATATTCAATCTTTTTTCCTTTGATACTTCAACTTTTTATATTTTTACATCTTGTAGTAGTTTTGATAAATCTACTTTTGTTTTAATTTTATTAACTGTTTTAGCTAATTTATGAAATTTTGTATTCTCTTTTTTTGATCTTAATTCGATTATTGAAATTAAAGCATCACTATTTGCTCTTGCTTCACTTAACATAGAAGTTGAATCAATTGTTATATATAATTCCTCACATAATTTAATAAAATCAGGAATTGGATTTATATCTGATTGTTTTGAATAGATTAATTTATAATCAAATTTATACTCATTTAATAATTCTTCTATTTTTTTAGGTGTTCGTCTTGATGTTGTAACAAATTTTAAATAACCATCATAACTTTTAAAAATATGATTAAGTGTATTTCTCATATTTTCTATATCCATTTTAAAAATATCATTATCTCCACCTATAATAATACCAATAGATTTTTCTTTTAAATTTATAATATTTTTAGCTTTTGTATATGATAAATTTAAAGGTACTGATACAATATTTGGTAATTTTGGTGGCTCATCATGATCTTGAGCTATAATATAATCAAAGTCACTATATCTATAAGATTTAGGAAGCATTAAAGCAATTGATTTTATATTATATTTTTTAGAAATAAATTTATTAAAATAATAAGTACTAGAACCAGTACTTACAACAGCATCATAAAAATCAAAATTATATTTTCTATATTGAGTAAATAAAGAATCAGTATAAAACTTAGATTTATCATAAGCATATGATAAAAGTTTTAATATTTTAGATTTAAATTTTACTTCTAAAATATCATAACTTATATTTTTAATTTTACAAAAAGCGATTGATTGATTTAGATGACCAGGCTTGCCATCACTAATTATTAGTATTCTTTTCATATATCTCTCTATAGTGGCTTTTAAATCTTTTATGAGGCCAAAACCACTGTTTTTTATCTTCAAGTATTATATCAGATATTGCATTAGCTTGCAATTGAGATAGTTTTGCTATATCTTCTTTTTCATTTTCTGTCTTTATAGGTGCAATTGGTTCATATATTTTGATTTTATACTTATAATCATCTTGGTTAAAAATTGCAACTGGAACAATATATGCATCAAATTTTCTAGCTAATGTAGAAGGTGATGCAGTTTGATAAGCAGTTTTACCTAAAAACTCTACTTCTTGCCCTTCTTTTGCATTTATATTTTGATCAATTATTAAAGATATTGTCTCTTTTTTCATTAATGCACGAACAAGTTTTTTTAATGCACCAGATTTAAATACAATTTTTGCACCTGATGATTCTCTTGCCTCAACTATAAAATTATCAATTTCATTAAAATTTGATTCTCTTGCAACTTGAACAATTGGAAGAACAAACTTATTTAAATAACAGCTAAGCATTTCCATATTTCCATAATGAGCAGAAATTAAAATGATTGGTTTTTTATCTTCTTTTAGTTTTTCAAGTATTTCTTGATTTTCAATACTTACAGTTTTTTTTAATTCTTCATCACTTACATCTAAATTTTCAATAAGTGATTGAACCCATAAAACCATATTGAAATATGAATATTTTTGAATCTCTTTTATTTCATTTTTATCTAATCTATTTTCAAAAATTAAATTTAAATTTGCTTCAATAATTTTATTTGTTTTAGAAGAGAATAAATATGCACAATTTGCTAAAAGTTTAAAAAAGCCTCTTCTTAAAAAT
>NZ_JBGUES010000235.1:0-3009 GCF_041821165.1 Poseidonibacter sp.
TATAATAAAAGAATATATGGAAAAATAGAAAGATTAAAATATCTATTTTAAATTCTCAATCTAATAGAAAAAATAAGTTTTTAGAATGATCAGTTCTATTATGAGTTAATAGATTAAAGATAGCAAGTTTATATACATTGTGAGTATTCAATAAAATCATAGCTCTTCTTTTATCCAACATCATATAAGCACAAATTTGATAAAATGCGATTCTAATAAAAGTTTCAAATCAAAACGAAGTTTCTAATAAAAGGTTTAATAATAATGAGTGAAAATAAAGATTTTTTACGTGCAATAGTTGATGAGGACTTAAAGTCTGGCAAATACAATGAGGTTATTACTAGATTCCCTCCTGAACCAAACGGCTTCCCGCACATTGGACACGCTAAATCTATTTGTATAAATTTTGGTATTGCACGTGATTTTAATGGTACTTGCAACCTTAGAATGGATGATACAAATCCAACTAAAGAAGATACAAAATACGTAGAGGCTTTAAAAGATGCTGTACAGTGGCTTGGATTTGATTGGGGAGAAAATGTATATTTTACTTCTGATTACTTTGATAAAATATATGACTATGCAATTAAACTTATTAAAATGGGTAAGGCATATGTTGATAGTATAAATGAAGAGCAAATGAGAGAATTACGTGGAACTGTTACAAGTGCAGGAACACGAAGTGAGTATGCAAATAGAACTATTGAAGAAAACCTTGAGCTAATTGAAAGAATGAAAAATGGTGAGTTTAAAGATGGTGAACATGTATTAAGAGCTAAGATTGATATGAGTGCTGCTAATATGAAAATGAGAGATCCTTTATTATATAGAATTAGACATGCACATCATTTTAGAACAGAAGATAAATGGTGTATTTATCCAATGTATGATTTTGCTCATTGTTTATCTGATTATATTGAAGGTGTTTCTCACTCTATTTGTACATTAGAGTTTGAAAACAATAGAGATATTTACAACTGGGTACTTGATACTTTAGGACTTGAATTACCAAGACCTTACCAACATGAGTTTGCAAGACTTGGTATCAACTACACAGTAATGAGTAAAAGAAAACTTTTAGAACTAGTAGATGGTAAATATGTTTCTGGTTGGGATGACCCAAGAATGCCTACAATTGCAGGATATAAAAGAAGAGGGTATACAAAAGAATCTATCTTAAACTTCTGTGATCAAATTGGAATTGCTAAGGCTAATTCTATGGTTGATGTTGCACAACTTGAGTTTTGTATTAGAGATGATTTAAATAAAAAAGTGCCAAGAGTTATGGCTGTACTTGACCCATTAAAAGTAACAATTACTAATTATGAGGGTAGTGAAGAAATAGATGCTCCATATTATCCACATGATGTACCAAAAGAGGGTTCAAGAAAAATTCCTTTCTCAAATGAACTTTATATTGAAAGAGATGACTTCAATGAAAATCCTCCAAAAGGATATTTTAGACTTACACCTGAACAGCCAGTAAGACTTAGACATGGATTTATTATCACATGTAAAGAAGTTATCAAAGATGAAAATGGAAATATTGTAGAGATAAAAGCTGTATATCACCCTGATTCAAAAAGTGGAAGTGATACAAGTGGTATAAAAGTAAAAAGTGCAATTCAATGGTTAAGTGCTAAAGAAGCTAAAACAGTTGAAGTAAGATTATATGATAGATTATACTCTTGTGAAGCACCTGATGGCTTAGAAGATTTAAATAAAAACTCTTTAAAAGTTATCAAAAATGCTCTTATAGAACCAGCTGTAATAAGTGAAAAACCAGATGAGAGATTTCAGTTTGAAAGACAAGGGTATTTTTATGCTGATCCAATTGATTATACAAACGAAAAGCCAGTATTTAATAAAATTGTAGGATTAAAAGACTCTTGGGCTAAAAAAACAGAATCAGAACAACCAAAAGCAAAAACTGAAGTAAAAGTGCAAGCTAAAAAAGAGCAAGTAGTAGGTTCAGAAGTAGCTATGAATGATGAACAAAAAGCATTATTTGAAAAGTATACAAATGAATATAAATTAAATACTGAAATATCAAATATTCTAGCACGTGATGAAAAGCTTTCATCATTTTATGAAGAGGCTTTAGTAGAATTAAATAGTCCTGTAAGTATTGCTAATATTGTAGTAACAGAAGTAGCAAGAGAGCTAAAAGAAAAAGAAGCAAATGAACTTAAGTTTACATCTAAACAAATAGCACAGCTTGTTAAAATAATGGATGATGGAACAATTTCAAGTAAAATTGCAAAACAGATATTTGAAGAAATGGTAAAATCAGGAGATAATCCATCTAAAATAGTTGAAGATAAAGGGCTTGTGCAAATAAGTGACCCAAGTGTAATATCTCCTATTATAGATGAGGTAATTGCAAAAAATCCTGATAATGTAGAAAAGTTCAAAGCAGGAAATAATAAACTTTTAGGATTTTTTGTAGGACAAGTATTAAAAGCAACAGGTGGAAAAGCAAATCCACAAGTAGTAAATCAACTAGTTGCACAAAAGCTAAAATAAGATATTAAATACAAAAGCTAGTAGGAATATTAGCTTTTATTTTAATATTAAGAATACTTCCTTGAATTTAAGCTATACTGATACATAACTTAAAGAAAAGGAAGTATTATGGCAAAAGGAAAAGACGTTCAAAAGTCTGTTAAAACAGTATCTACAAAGTCACTAAAAGAAAAAAGAGCTGACAAAAAAGCAAAAAAAGCTTCAAAATAAATAAATACTTATAATATACATTTATTCAATAGCTAGACTTATAAAATTTCTATTGAATAGAGTGTAAACTAAAAATCTAAAATACTTCAAGAAAATACAAAATTTAAAAAATAATTTTAATAGTTTATGTATAATAAAAACATAAATACTTCAAGCAAAATACCATAATATAAAAGAGAATAAAATGATTGATTATTCAAAAAAAATAACACTACATAGAGAACTTTATCCTTTAAGAGATATTGATATGTCAATAGAAAGCGATAGAGGTAG
>NZ_JBGUES010000236.1:0-3000 GCF_041821165.1 Poseidonibacter sp.
CTTTATTTCTTTTCCATGTTTTGCTTAGCCCAATTTTCAAGGTAGTTTAATGGCTCAAAAAGTGATTTACCTTTTTTTGTTATATTATATTCAACTCTTGGAGGAACTTCAGGATAGACAGTTCTTTCTATTAACTCATTTTGCTCCATAACTCTTAAGTGTTCTGATAAAACTTTTTTTGAAATCCCTGGAACTATTTTTTGTATTTGAGAAAATCTTAAATCTTCTTTTATTAAGTGCCATATTATTAATGCTCTCCATTTACCAGCTAGCAAATCCATTGCAGCTTCTAGGGGACATTTATACTCTTTTTTATTGTATTTATATATTTTATCATTGCCTCTAGTCATTATATTCCTTAAATTATTAAATTTTTTATTCTTTTATAGCCTTGAATTATATGCAAGAGAAACAAATAAGTAACCTAACTACTTATAAGTGCCTTCTTCTAATTACTCTATTTTTACGTTAAAGTTTTATAAATTATAACATAACTAAGGAGTTAAAAAATGAACAATTATCCAAGAGCATTTTCACACGTAGGAATTACAGTTCCAAATATAAAAGAGGCTGTAAAGTTTTATAAAGAAGTAATGGGTTGGTATGTAATGATGGAACCAACGGAAGTTTTAGAAGAAAATAATACAGCTATTGGTCAAATGTGTATTGATGTATTTGGTGAAGGTTGGGGAAGCTTTAAAATTGCTCATCTTTCAACTAGTGATACTATTGGAATTGAATTATTTGAATTCCCGCAAAATGTAAAACCAAAACATGAATTTAATCCATATCAAACAGGAATTTTCCATTTTTGTGTTAAAGATCCTGATATTGAAGGTTTAACTAAAAAAATTATTGAAGCAGGTGGAAAACAAAGAATGCCAATTAGAGAGTATTTCCCAGGTGAAAAACCATATAAAATGGTTTATTGTGAAGATCCTTTTGGAAATATTGTAGAGATTTACACTCACTCTTATGAGTTAGTTTATTCTGAAACTTATAAGTAGATTTTAAAACAGATACTAAAAGAGCATTTATCATTGCTCTTTTAGTAATTTTTGTTTTACTTTATTTTAGAAACTTTCCCATTCATCTTTATCATTATTTGATACGATTTTTGTTTCTTTATTTTTTACTTTATCATTATTTGTACTTTTATAAGAGTTAGATGATACAGGTTTTCCAGCTTTAACTTTATGCTCTTTTATTACTTTTTCTGAACTTCTTCTACAACTTTCATGATCATAATCTAAATCATATTGTCTATTTCTTCTTTCAAATATTTTATCTTTTCCAGGAAACTCTTTTTCATTAACATTTTGTACAATATTTTCTGAAATATGTGATGTATGTACAGCTATCTCATGAGTTTGCGTTGCAGCACTTGCTATTTGTTGTGTTTGTTGATCTTGTTGTGATACAGCTTCATTTATTTGCTCAATTCCAAATTTTTGCTCTTTAGATGCTTCTTCAACTTGATTGATTAGTTCAATAGTTTTTTTAATACTATGATTTAATTCAGTATAACCATGAATCATTTTATCAGCAATTGCTTTACCATTATTAGCTTTTGTTGTAGCATTTTCAACAAGATCTTTAATCTCTTTTGCAGCTTCTGCTGATCTACTTGCTAAGTTTCTTACTTCTTGAGCAACTACTGCAAAACCTTTACCAGCTTCTCCAGCAGTTGCTGCTTCAACAGCAGCATTTAGTGAAAGGATATTTGTTTGGAATGCAATTTGATCGATTATTGTAATTGCTTCATTAATCGCATTTACTTTTTCATTTATTTCATCCATAGATAAAGTAGTTTGAGTTGCTAGTTTATTTCCTTCATCAACTGATGTAATAACTCTATGTGCAAAACTTGCCATTTTTTCAACATTTTCAGTATTACTAATAATTGTACTTGTAATCTCTTCTAATGATGCTGCTGTTTCTTCTAAAGATACCGCTGCATCATTTGATACATCATTTAAAATATTTACATTTTCTAATAATACATTTGATGATTCACTAAGTGTAAGACCAACTCTTTTTTCATTTGAAAGCATACTAATAATAGATTCACCTAATTTATTTACACCTTCTGAAAGTTCTAGTAGGTGGTGTTTTACATTATTTGTTTCAACTTTTTCCATAAAGTTATAGTTAGTATATTTATCTAATATATCAAGAACTTCTCTTGTATTACTATCTACATGTTCTCCCATAGAGTTTAGTACATTTTTAAGCTCTTCTAATGGAGGGTTTGAACTTGATATTTTAATTCTTTGAGAGAAGTCACCTTGTTCAAACTCTTTTAATACTACAACTGTATTGTCAATAAAGTCTCTATCATCTTGAATACCTTTTTTTGTTTTTTCAATATTCTCATTTACAACTTTTGCCATAGTTCCAATTTCATTTTTAGAACTATCATCTAAAGCTTGTACATTTGATGATTCTCTATTTAAAAACTTGAAGAAACCTAAAAGACCATCTTTGAATTTTTCAAGTTGAGTAGAAATTTCTCTTGGTATAAAAATAGCAGATAATAAAACAATTAATAAAACAATACAAGATATGATTAATGATGTTATATATATTTCTTTATCAAGTGCAGCAACCATTGGTCCAATTTCATCTTGATCTTTTTTGATTGATAGTTTAATATCTTCTGCAATTTTTGCAATATTTGGTCCAATTATATTTAAAGAGTTCTCAATTATATCATTACGTTTTTTTATATCTGATTCAATATCTTTTACACCAGAAACGTATCTATCAATAAGTGACATAACTTCAGTTAGTTGATTTTTTCTTATAGTAGAGTTTATTTGCTCATTTAATTCAGCAAGTTCACCTTGCATGTTTTTAAACTCAGCATAAGCTCTTGAGGCATCTTCTTGTTCATTTGATAGAAGATATTTAACAACATATAATCTTGCTAAAAGTAAAGCTCTAATACTATGAGAAGCTTGTAATGAAGCTCCCATATTATTATCTTTTTCAGAACTA
>NZ_JBGUES010000237.1:0-2299 GCF_041821165.1 Poseidonibacter sp.
ATTAAAAGATTTGGAATAAAAGATAAATCAAAACTTTCAAAAGAAGAACTAAATAAAGCACTAGATGTATACTGGCAAGAGTATAAAGTATTTGGTAAATTAAGGTAATTAACTTTCACAATCAATGCACAATTTGAATATATACTCTCTTATAAATTAAAAGTAAGGAGTATGTTATGAAAAGAATTTTAGCATTAATTTTAATCATTACAACATTTGCATTTTCAAGAGAAAGTGTAAGTTATACACATGCTTATGTAACACATAGTGAAGCAATTTATGAATATAGAAATAATAGAGTTTATGATGACTATGACGAAGAAGAATATCATAGAAGTAATTATAATAATCATTCAACAAATACTAATAATATAGGTCTTGATACAATTGTAGGTGGAACAATAGGTGTTATTATTGGTAATCAAATAGGAAAAGGTAATGGAAATACAGCTGCAAAAATTGCAGGTGGTCTAATAGGCGCTTCAATTGCTAATCATACAAGATATGATAATAATTATACTTATGTTAATCATCCAAAAAAAAGACATTATAGAAATGTAAAAGAAAAAGTTCTTGTAGGATATAGAAACTATTTTACTTTTGAAAATATAGAGTATTCAAAAATTACAAAAAGACCTAAAAAAAGAATTAGAATAACAAAAACAATTAATTTTTAAAGCAGAGTTAAAATATAAAAAGCCAAAACTTTTAAATAAGTTTTAGCTTAATAATCTACTAACTGTTTGTTGTGTAATATTTGTTGATTGTGCTACACCATAAGCACCAATTTGAGCTAAAATATTTTGTTTTGAGAAATTTGATACTTCTTTTGCATAATCTGTATCAAAAACAGAATTAGCCTCTAAAGTTTGATTTCTTTGTGTAATTAAATTTCTATTTGCACTTTGAAGTTCATTTTGCACAGAACCAATATCACTTTGGATACTTCCTAGTTTTGTACTAGCATTATCAAGAGTATCTAAGAAACCTCTTGCAGTATTTGCATCAAATGTTCCTTCATCTTGAGTTAATAGCCCATCTAATCCTAAACCTTGAGTATTAGATTGAATACCTGATAATTCAACTAAACTATTTTCTTCACTTCCTGTTTGAAACTGTTGTGTCTGAGTTGCACTTTTATCATCAGACGTATTTTGTAGAAGATTTTTTTCATTATAAGTTGTATTACTTGCAATATCATTAAACTGTGTTAATAAAGCTTTTACATCTTTAAGAATAGCTTCTCTTCCATCTTGATTTGTTGTGGCTGTAGAGGCTTGTAAGAGTTTTTCTTTAACATTATCTAATATATTTGATTGTTCTTTTGTAGCACCATCAGCAATTTGAGTATAAGCTATTGCTGAATTTGTATTTTCAATAGCTTGAGTATCTGCATTTCCTTGTGCTATTAAATCATTCGCAATTGCTAAACCAGCTGGATTATCACTAGCTTTATTTAAGTCTACTGCACTTGAGATTTTATTTAATGCTTGATTGGCATTTAAATATGTATTTTGGTTAAGTTGTGAGTTATTATTAATTTGCATTTTGAACTCCTATTGTTTCTAATTTTAATACTTTAAAAATTAAACTAATATTAAGTGAACCTTAATTTAATTAGGTATAATCTCATCTATTAAATACAATGGAATAAAATGATTATATTAGATTTTGAAACAAACTCGCAAAATATCGCAGATGTTATAGAAATAGCAGCTGTAAAAATAAAAAAAGTAAATAATGAATATAAAGTATTGGATAAATTTCATAGATATTATTTATCAAGATATCCTCTAAATCAGTACTCTTATGCAGTTCATAGGTTAACTCCTGAATTAATTTTAGATTATAGAAAAGATAAGTCTTATAGTTCATATTTTACAGAAGATTTAGATTTTATAGAATTTTGTAAAGGAACTAAAACATTAGTTGCTCATAATATATCTTTTGAATTAAGACATTTAGATAAAGTGGTGGAATTTGAAAATCACTTTTGTACAATGAAGGAGAATAAAAAATTAGTAAAAGCTGTAAATAAAAATGGAAATATTAAGAATCCAAAATTAAATGAAGTTTGTGAGTTTTATGATATAAAATTTGATGAGAAAAAACATCATAGTGCAACCTATGATGTTTCAATAACTTTTGAGATTTTAAAGAAAATGCAAAACTTATAGAAGTTTATTTTCCAAAACTTCTATTAGCATCTCTTTTTGTTTTTTTCTTTTTAGCTATAGGTTTTTTTGATTTATCATTTGGTCTTTTATGATTTGATCTATCAATTCTTCCCTTTTTTTGG
>NZ_JBGUES010000237.1:2309-2997 GCF_041821165.1 Poseidonibacter sp.
CTAAGAGGTCTTCTATTTTGAATAAATATTCTAGGTTTTTTCTCAGTTGGTTCAAAACCTTCAATAACTTCTCTTTTTAAATCAATAATTAATTCTTTTTCAATTTCTTTCATTTGTTTATAATCTTTTACAGATAATAAAGTTAAAGCAATACCAGTTTGACCAGCTCTTCCTGTTCTACCGATTCTATGAGTATAATCAGCTGTAGTTTCTGGTAAATCAAAGTTTACAACTAAAGGAAGCATTTGAATATCAATACCACGTGCTGCAATATCAGTTGCAACTAAAACTCTATGATCTCCTGATTTAAACATTCTAAGTGCTTTTGCCCGAGCAGTTTGTCTAATATCTCCATGAATACAAGAAGCTGGTAAACCATCTAAATTAAGACTTTCTACTAAACCATTTGCTTCTGCTTTTGTATTTACAAAAACTAAAACTTGAGAATAGTTTTTTGAACCAATAATATAAGCTAAAAGTGCAGCTTTTTCTTTAGGATCAACTTCTATAACTCTTTGCTCAATTTTCTTAACACTTGATCTTTGAGGAGATATTTCTACAACAACTGGATCTTTTAAGAACTCTTTTGCTAATTTTTTTACATTTTGATTTAATGTTGCTGAGAACATCATAATTTGTCTACCTTGATTAGCTTCTTGACAAATTGCTTCAATATCGTGTAAAAATC
>NZ_JBGUES010000238.1:0-2966 GCF_041821165.1 Poseidonibacter sp.
CTGTTAACAAGAGAACAAAGACTGTTTTTAAAAAATAGAGATACTTTTAGAATGTGTGTACAATCAAATAGTTATCCATATCAAGAAATGCAAAATAATGAATTTCTTGGAATCGTTTCAAAATACACTAAATTATTTGAGAAGTCACTTGATAAGAAAATCACTATTGTTCCTACTACAAATGAAAATATTGCTAAACAATATTTAATTGATGATAAATGTGACTTAATATCTTACTTGACAAAAAAAGATACAAATGATTTTATTTATACAAAAAACTATTTAAGTCTACCTATTGTTTTGCTAACTAAAAATAGTAAAGAGTTTGTATATAATTTTGAACAATTAAATGATAAAAGATTATTAATATCTAATTCTAAAATTGATGTTAATTATTTAAAACAAAAATATCCAGATATACAATTTAAAATTAATACAAATGAAGAAAATGTACTAGACCAAATTTATGATGAAAATGTTTATGGCTTTGTAACTGATATTATTCATGCAATTGATATTTTAAAAAAACAAACAGGAGTGAATATTCATATTGGTGGTAAATTTGATGAAAATATTACACTAGGTTTTGTTCTTAATGAGAATAATAAAATTCTAGCTGATATTTTAGATAAATTCATAGAAAATATTTCTAAGAGCCAGCACGATAAATTAATGAGTTCTTTTACTTATATAAATTATAAAGAAGTTCCCGATTATAGTTTACTTTGGAAGGTTTTAACTCTTTCTTTTATTTTCAGTTTAATATTAATAATTTTTATTTTTAGAGAAGAAAAATTAAAACAAAAAATTATTACACTAAATAAAGATTTAAAAATAAGAATAAAAGATGAGGTTGCTTTAAACAGAAAAAAGGATGAGTTTATTTTTAGACAATCAAAATTAGCAAGTATGGGAGAAATGCTTACTAATATAGCACATCAATGGCGACAACCATTAACTAGAATTAACTTATCAATTGAAGTTATGTCATCAGTTATTGAAAATGAAGAAACAAAAAATAAAAGTATTTTAGAAGAAAAAATCTCTTTAATAAAAAAAGATATTGTATATATGTCTAATACGATTCATGATTTTAGTAATTTTTTCCACCCAAATAAAGAGATGTCAATTTTTAATTTAAATGATGTAATTGGTAAATCAATATCTTTAGTTAAAAATAAAGATATTGATATAGAGTTTATTATTGAAATAGATAAAGAAATTACTTTAAAAAATTATGAGAATGAGTTAATTCAAGTGATTATGGTTTTATTAGATAATTCAATTGATAGTTTCAAATTAAAAAAATATGGAAATAAAAAAATAAATATTTATACAAAAAAGTTTGAAAAGAATATAGAGTTATCAATACTTGACAATGCAGGTGGTATTGATGCAAGAATAATTAGTAGAATATTTGAGCCATATTTTAGTACAAAGTTTAAAGACCAAGGTGTTGGCATTGGTCTTTATATGGCAAAAATGTTAATTGAAGATAGTATGAGGGGTAATATAATTGTTGATTCTTTTGATGATTTTACTCATTTTACTATAAGTTTACCAAGGATAATTAATGAATAAATTAAATTTATTGTATGTTGAAGATGATATAGATGTTAGAGATAATGTTGTATTTTTCTTAAAAAGATTTTTTACAAATATATATACAGCAGGTGATGGTATCCAAGCATATGAAATATATAAAAAAGAAGATATTGATTTACTTCTTTTAGATATAAATGTACCTAAAATGAATGGAATTACATTTGCAAAGAAGATTAGAGCTGAAAATACTAAAGTACCAATAGTTTTTTTAACTGCATATAGTGATAAAGAAAGGCTTTTAGAAGTTATAAAAATTGGAGTTTCTTCTTATATTATAAAACCTTTTGATATAAAAGAGTTATTAAGTACAATACAAAGTTGTATAAATATAGTCTCAGAAGAGAAAAAGATTATTAATAAAGTATTACTAGGAGAAAATTTAATTTGGGAGATTGATAAGAAGAATCTTTTATTTCATAATGAAAATATTCGTTTAACAAATAATGAAATTATGTTAATAGAACTATTTATTAAATTTAAAAATAAAGTTTTTACACCTGATGAAATAATTGAAGAACTTTTTCCACAAAGTGATATTCAAGCAAATACAATAACTCAGATGATATCTAGATTTAAAAGAAAAATAATTGAAAAAACACAAAATGAAAGTTTTTTTATAGAAAATATTTATAAGAAAGGCTATAAATTAAAATAAGTTCATATAAAGATAATAAATAAATAAACTATTATATAAAAAGTGTCATTTTTATAAGATAATTGTATTATATAATTCATTATAAAAAAATAGGATTATATGATGAAAGAAATCAAATTAGATAGAAATACAATGATTGTATCTGAAACAGATGAAAAAGGTTTTATAATTTATGCAAATAGTGATTTTTGCTCTATAGCTGGTTATGACAAAGATGAATTAATTGGAAGACCACATAATATGGTAAGACATAAAGATATGCCAAAAGAAGCATTTAAAGATTTATGGTCAACAGTACAATCAGGAAAAATATGGAATGGTATTGTTAAGAATAAAACAAAAAATGGAAGCTTTTATTGGGTAAATGCTACTGCTTATCGTTCAGTTGACGCAGAAGGAAATAAAAGATATATTTCTGTGCGTGTTAAGCCAACAGAAGAAGAAGTTTTATATGCAAAAGAGCTATACAAAAAACTTAGATAGGAATTTTATAGATGTTTTTCAAAAAGAAAAAAGACCAAAAGGTTATATTAGATTCCCTAGAAATATTAGAACAATATTTAAAAAATGATATAAATAGCATATCAACTGAAATTAATACAAAATCTAAATATTATAATCAAATTGAAAGTAAATTACATTCAATAGTTGATTTAATCCAAAATAAAAATCAAACAAATCTTACAGTCTATGGTGAGATTATGCT
>NZ_JBGUES010000239.1:0-2962 GCF_041821165.1 Poseidonibacter sp.
TTCTTCATAATAATTAATTTGACTTACTAGCTTTAAAGAACGCATTTGTTCATGTTCTAGTTCATCTTCAACATATTTTATTGAATCAAGTTTTCTTTCTAAAAAATCAATTTTTTCTAATAGTTCTATCTCTTTTTTCTTACTATCTTGTAAGTTTATCATTACTCTTTTTTTAAATTCTCTTTTTTCATTTTCATCATCTGTTGTTAAGAATCTAATGCCAATATAACCAATAACCTTTTCACCACTACAATCATGTAAAGGAGAGATAGTGGCATTTACAAAATAAGAGCTTCCATCTTTAGCTAGGTTTTTAACTTTTCCTTGCCATTTTTTACCCTCTTTTAAATTATTCCATAAATCTTGAAATGCAGCTTTTGGCATATCTGGATGTCTTACCATATTATGAGATTTTCCAATTAACTCTTCTCTATCATATTGTGCTATTTCACAAAAAATATCATTTACATAAATAATATTTCCCCTAAGGTCTGTTTTTGATACAATTGCAACTTTATTTAAGGCTTCTACATAACTAGTTATTTCTTCTTTGGTATCAGGTTTTAGTTTTTTTGAGAATTTTTCACAACAAGAAACAGATATAGACTTTATTAATTCTTTTATATCAGTTGGTTTTGATAAGATATCTGAAACATTATGTTTTATTGCTTCTAATAAAATTTGGGATTCATTATAATTGGATAATAGAATAAAGGGTAGTTTTTTATCATATAAACGTATTTGCTTTAATAGTTCTAAAGCACTTTTATTTGGTTTATTCATTGCACATAGTACTAAGTCAATATCACGCTTATTTTCTTTATAAACTTTTACTGCTTCAATTTCATTTGTAACTATATATATAGTTTTTAATATTGATTTTAAAACTACAGAAACTTCATTTCTAGAGATTGGATCATCTTCAACATATAAAACAGTAATTTCCTTAAACATATTCTTCATATAAATATTCCCCCTTAACAATTATAATAGTTTCTTTAAATTATCATATTAATCATAATAATAAATTTTCTAAGATTATTATAGTTAATAACTATAATAAATAACTTAATTTAATGGTTATAAAATATCATTTTGATGATTTTATAGTATTTAAAAGTGGTTATATTTTGATAATGTAAATATAATAATTAATTATAAATATGTAAGTTTTAAAAATATAATTAAGCTTTAAAAAAAATAAGAAGTAGCAAATTGCTACTTCTTACTTTAAGAAGAACAAGAAAGTTGTAAGTTTGACAAGTTAATGGGAGTTGAAGTAGCATATTTTTCATATTTCTTATGCTCATCAAATGGGTTTTGAGCTATAACTAATAAGTCATTTACTAAAGAATAGTCTCCTTCATGAGCTAAAGTTATTGCATCTTGAAGCATATAGTTTTTTATTATATATTTTGGATTTACTTTTTTCATTATTTCAGTTCTTTGTTTAAATGTACTCTTTTCATCTTCACAAACTTTTTTATATGAATCAAACCAATTTTTTAAAGGTTCTGTAAATACTGCATGATTTAAAATAGTTGATAAATCATCAAAAGATTCTAAGTATGTAAGTTTGTAGAAAAATAAATTGTAATCAATCTTTGCACTCTCTAAACTTCCAATAAGTTCTAAGATTAAGTTTAGATTATTATTTCCACTCTTTGTTACATCTAAACCTAATCTTTTATTCATAAGTTCTAAATATACATTTTCATGCTGTGGTAAAAATGTTTTCATATATTCAAGTAATTTATCTACATCACAAATTTCTTTTAAGGCATGAGCTAAAACAATTAGATTCCATCTTGCAACATAAGGTTGGTTATTATAAGAGTATCTTCCTTCTACATCTGTATGATTACAAATACAGTTTTTTTCAAAATAATCCATAAAGGCATAAGGACCATAATCAATTGTTAATCCTGCCATTGAAAAGTTATCAGTATTCATAACACCATGCATAAATCCATATGTTTGCCATTGTGCCATTAGTAAAGCTGTTCTATCAACTAGAGAATAAAACATTTTTTCATATTTATTTTTTTCATTTTGCAAACTTGGATATGACTGTTTAATAACATAATTTGCTAATTGTTCTAAGTTCTTCTTCGAATCATTTGTATTTGCAAAAAACTCAAATGTTCCTATTCTTATCCAAGAAGGAGACATTCTTAGAACAATAGAACAAGATTCTTGTTCCCATTCTCTATGAGCAAAAGAGTCAGAATCAATTATTGCTAAAGCTCTTGTAGTTGCTATTCCTAAAGAGTGCATTGCTTCACTCATAATATACTCTCTTATAGAAGATCTTAAAACAGCCCTACCATCTCCTTGTCTTGAATATCTAGTAAGTCCAGAACCTTTTGTTTGTAAATGCCAATCATTTACACTACCTAAATTAATAGCTCTACCATCACCTAACTTTGGTACAAAATATCCAAATTGATGACCTGCATAAACCATTGAATATGGTTTTGAACCCTCTTGCAATTTACTTCCATTTATAAAGTCTAAGAACTCTTTCGTTTCACAAGACTCATAATCAAGCCCTATTAAATCACAGGCTTGTTTATTATAGGATACTAGTTTTGGATTTGTTAAAGGGCTTGGTTTTAGTTCTTCGTATAAGTTTTCATCAAAATCAAAGTAATCTACTTCTAATTTTATTTCATTTAATTTCATAATTTTTCTCTTTTAATAAATATTTGATTGTATTAAATTTACAATAGCAAAAATATTTATAAAACAAGATAAAAATTGTCCTGTTTTAATTTTATTAAATTTAATCTAGTCTATATTTATTTGGAGATATTGCGAAAACTCTTTTAAAGACTTTTGAGAAATGACTTTGATCATAAAATCCTACTTCACTTGAAAGTTGAGCTAAGCTAATTTCTTTATTATTAAGCATTTTATTTCTAGCTTTTTCTATTCTTTTATTAACTAAAAAAGCATGAGG
>NZ_JBGUES010000240.1:0-2902 GCF_041821165.1 Poseidonibacter sp.
CCTTGACCTCTTGCTAGTTCATCAACTTCAGCAATTGTTGCCCAGATAATACAAATTGTTACAAATGAGATAATAGATAAAAAGATTAAATCAATTTTTAATCTTGGTTTTTCATTAGCTTGACCATAAAGATTATGAACAAAACTTATATCACTTTTCATCTGTTTCATCCTTTTTATCTTTTACTGATGAAAGAATTTTATCTTTTGGTCCATCTGCAACTATTCTTCCATTATCAAATACAATTACTCTATCAACCAATGATAACATTGAAGTTTTATGTGTAATTAAAATAACAGTTTGATCTGCTAATATTTCTTCTAATTTTTTAACAAATACTTTTTCTGATTGTCTATCCATTGAGTTTGTTGGTTCATCTAAAACCATAATATTTGGATTACTTACAAGGGCTCTTGCTAAAGTAATAGATTGTATTTCTCCACCACTTAAACCTTCACCTCTCTCACCTACAATAAAGTCATAACCAGCTTCATGTTTACCTAAAAAGTCATGAACTCCTGCAATTTTTGATGAATTTAGAATCTCTTCATCTGTAGCAAATGGCTCACCTATTGTAATATTATCTTTTACTGTACCCATAAACAAAAATGATTCTTGCGGAACTACACCAATTGACCTTCTTAAATCAACAGGATCTATTTGTCTAACATCTGTTTTCTCTATTAAAATTGAACCTTTAGACGGAACATATAAATTTTGAAGAAGTTTTACAAAAGTTGATTTACCAGAACCGATTTTTCCTAATATTGCAACTTTTTCACCCTCTTTTATTGAAATATTAATATTTTTTAAAGCTTCGTAATTTGAACCTTTATAAGAAAAACAAACATCTTTAAACTCTATTTCACCTTTTAAATCAGGTCTACTTAAATAAACTTTATTTTCTCTTTCAACTTCCATCTTCATTACTTCATCAATATTATTTAATGCAAGCATTGTTTTATCATAACGTAAAACCATTCCAACAATTTGTGAAACAGGAGATATTGCTCTCCTATTTAGCATCATAGCAGCAACAATAGCACCCATTGTCATACTTCCTTCACTTGCTAAATAAACTCCTCCAATAATTATAAATATATTAGAAAGTTGAGAAACAAAAGCTGTAAAATAAGTTGCAATTTGAGATAAGAATTGAGATTGTTCATTAAAATAAACTGTTTGACTTACTGCTTTATCCCAGTGTGTTTTCATTCTATTTTGACCACGAATACTTTTTATAATACCTAGTCCTGAAACAGTTTCATTTAAAGTTGTATGTTTAAGTTGTTCTTCTTTAGATGAATTTTTTACCGATTTTTGAATAGGTTTTTGCATAATTAATGAAAAAGCTAAAGATATAACAATAGTTCCAACTGTAATCCATCCTAAAATTCCACCTATATAAAAAATTATACCAATAAAAATAAATAAAAATGGAATATCTACAATTGTTGAAACTGTTGCTGTTGCAAAAAAATCTCTAATAGCTTGGAAAGATTGTAATCTATTTACAAACATCCCTGTAGAAGATGGTTTTTCTTCAAGTCTAATATTTAATAATTGATCAAATATTTTATTTGACATAACAATATCAGCACGTTTTGAAGCTTTTCCAAGATAGTAAGATCTAATTACTTTTAGTGCAAAATCAAAAGACATTACAAAGAAAATACCAATTGCCAATGCCCATAGTGTTTCAATAGCATTATTTGGTAATATTCTATCATATACGTTCATTATAAATAGTGGAGTTGCTATTACAAAAATATTAATAAAAATAGATGCAATAATTACTCTTGAATAAATCTCTTTATTTCTTTTTATTGCTCCCCAAAACCATTTTTTAGGTTCAGGGATATGAATATCTTTATTAACTCTATTTTCAAAGTTATATGCAGGTTTTATAATAATAGCTTTACCTGTGAATTTTTCATTTAACTCATCAATACTAATATCTATTTCACCTTCACTAAGATTTGGGAAAATTGCTTTTGCTATATTGGTTTCAACATCATAATCAACTAAAATTGCATTGTAGTTATCATTTGTAAATATAATAGATGGTAATGCAAGAGTAGGAATATCTGTGATTTTTTCTCTATAAACGGGCTTAGAAATCAATCCAATTCTTTTTGCAGAATCCATGAATTTATTCAGATTCATTATTTTCCCATGAATACCTAAACCATAAATCAAAGACTCTTTTGATGTTCCTCTTTGATGATATGTTGCTAGAAAAAGTAGAGATTCTAAAAGACAATCAGTTTGTCTTTTTTCCTCTAATAGATTTAAGTTTTCTTTATTTTCCAAGCTTTTGTAGTCCTTCTTAATTTATTGATTTATAATTAGAAATTATATTTCTATGTTTTTCTAAATTATCAACATAAATTCCACTTTCAATTAATTTTTGTGAAAATTGTTTAATTATATTTGAAGCTTCTTTTAAAGTTTCGTAATTTCCATATAAAACTTTTGTATTTTTATTTAAATTATATGTATGCACATTTTTTTTGTCTAAATTCATTTGATTTATAAAACTATCAATATCTTCATCTTTATTTAAATTAGCAATATTAATAGTATATTTACCTTTTGGTAAAATACTTGTAGTATCTATTTTTTGTTCAATTAATTGTTTTTCAGTACTTGTTTTTTCTTCAAGAGTTTGAGTTTCTTGTGTTAATTTACTTTCTTCATTTACATTTTTAATAGGCATTTTTGAAGTAAGCATTTTAGCAATTTCTAAATCATCGCTAATAAGATTCTCATTACTTACATTTTTTAGAAATATTAATTTCTAACTGTTCATTAATTTCTTCCTTAACAATAGTAGAATTCTCATCACTTATTCCCACTTCACCTTCATCAGTCATACCTAATTCATTTAGTAAATCAGCAT
>NZ_JBGUES010000241.1:0-2835 GCF_041821165.1 Poseidonibacter sp.
CCTGAATATAATGGAGTTATGCCTCCTGTATTAAATAATGCAATGGCATGGACATCAAGAGCTACAAAAGATTGGAGAGATGCCTTCAATGAAAAGATTGTAGGACTTGCAACACACTCAGGTGGTGGTGGTCAAAAAGGCCTTCAAGCAATGAGAATACAATTTCAACATCTTGGTGCAAATATACTAGCAAGAGAACTTCTTACTACTTATGAAAAACCATTAAATGAAGATTCTGCAATTTCAATGATTAATCAATTAGATAAACTTTCAAGAATTTAATTAAATTTATTTATAAACCCATAAAAATATTTATGGGTTTATTATTTAATAAGTCATATTTTTAAATAAATAATGTATCATTATGTAATTAAAATCTAATATTTTTAATATTAGTAAAGAAGGATATATTATACAAAATAGACTAATAAATGATACTATCTATAATCATATAGAGTATACAAAACTTGAAGATAAAATACTTCAAACTAAAATTGTAAATAGACTACAATTTATAACACAAAATGCACTTGCATATTTTTCATATCCATCAATTACAACAAAAAGATTTATTCATTCACTTGGAACTATGCATTTAGCATCATTTATGTTTAAAAATGCACTTTTAAATGCAGATAAAACTACTAAAAATGACTTCTTATTATCATTAAAAGATGTAATTCTTTCTATTATAGAAGAAGAAAAATTAAACCTAAACCTTGATGATATGGAGTATTTTGATAATAAAGCATTATATCAATTTACAATTCCCACAAAATCAAAAGTTCAAAGAACAGCTTATACTATTGTCTTACAAACTATAAGAATAATAGGTTTATTACATGATGTTGGGCATTTACCTTTTTCTCATCAAGTAGAGTATGCATTAAAAAAAGTTTATAATAAAATCAAAACTAAAGAGTTAAATAAAGAAGTGCTTTTAGAAAAAGAAATTTCTTTTAAACAAACATATGAAACTATTACAAATAATGCTCAAGAAGTTTTACATGAAGCAATTGGTAAAGAGCTTTTAGTTTTACTATTTGAGTATGAATTAGCAAATTTACTTAAAAAAAGTATTGATAAAGAGTATATAAAACTTATTCAAAAACTTTCACTTTATATTTTAGAAGAAAAAAACTATAATGGTTTTGATTTTAAAGTTTTACATAAATTTATTGATAGTACAGTTGATGCTGATAGATTAGATTATGTAAATAGAGATATGTTAGCAAGTGGATATATTACAGGGCCTAATGACCATATTCGTATTACAAAACAAGCTGTTCTAGTAAAACAGAACAATCAATTTCATTTAAGTTTTTTTGATATGGCACTAATTGATATTGAGCATATGTTAGAAATGAGATTTAATCTTTATAAAAAAGTGATTTTTAATCATGGTATTGCAAAAACAGATGCCCTACTTGAAAATGTTGTTCAGTATCTTGCGAATAAATATTTTAAAAATCCAATCTTAAATGAAAAAGCTTCATTAAATATTTCTATGCTTTGGAACTTTAAAAATACAAATATTGAAAAACAACTTGATACAATATCTATGTTAGATGAAAACTGGTTAATTTCACTATTTAAAAATGAATATTTTGAAATAAAAGATAAAACTGTTTTAACAATGCAAGATAAAAAATATTTATACTCTTTTGAAGAAGTATTATTTGGTAAAAGAAGATTTAGATCACCTTGGAAAAATTTAAATGAATTTTATAAAGTTTTAGGTTTTACTAAAGTTCAAAGATACCAATTTAGAGAAAGTTTTGGATATATAACTGATAATCAATTAAAAATATTACAAAAAGAACTAGATGCATTTATAAATAAGTGGGAAAATATAAATGAAGATATTTTCTTTACTTATCAAATCGTATCATTTAATCTTGGTATAAAAAAAGACTTTTCATTATATGATGGTGGAGAGTTAATAAATATTGATGAAGTATCAACACTAAGAAAAAGACTTAAACATTCAATGTCTAATACTGTTCCATTTTATATTTATAGTAATAAAAAGACCTTAAATGAAGATATAAAAGTAGATTTAAGAGAGATATTACTTAAAACATTTGGATAATAATTTTAAAAGGAGTTACTTTGGATTTATCACAATTAAGAAGAAAATATACAACTAAAGGTTTAAAAATCAAAGATTTAGATTCTAATCCTATTAAACAGTTTGAAACTTGGTTTAAAAATGCAATAGATGCAAAACTTCTTGAACCAAATGCAATGAGTTTAGCAACTGTTGGAAATGATATGATGCCAAGTATTAGAACTGTATTATTAAAAACTTTTGATGAGCAAGGTTTTGTTTTTTTCACTAATTATAAAAGTAAAAAAGCAGAACAAATAGAGCAAAATCCAAAAGCTGCACTATTATTTACATGGCTTGAGCTTGAAAGACAAATAAAAATCGAAGGTACAATTGAAAAGATTTCTACAACTGATTCTTTAAAATACTTTTTATCAAGACCAAAAGGAAGCCAAATTGGAGCTTGGGTTTCACATCAAAGTGAAATAATTAGTTCAAGATCATTGCTTGAACAAAAATTTGATGAAATGAAAAAAAAGTTTGTAAAAGGTGAAGTTCCATTTCCATCTTTTTGGGGTGGTTATATAATAAAACCCATTCATATAGAGTTTTGGCAAGGTGGACAAGATAGATTACATGATAGATTTACATATACATTAAAAGATAATAACTGGGAAGTATCAAGACTAGCTCCATAAAATACATATAAGTTAAATAAAATAATATTTAAATTAAGTATAGATATTTTATACTAGTTAATATACTTAAAATTTAAATATAAAAGA
>NZ_JBGUES010000242.1:0-2814 GCF_041821165.1 Poseidonibacter sp.
ACCGCTGCTTACATTATGTTTATCATGTTGAGCATCAATTTTATGAGCATTAGGATTTTCAACTTCTACAATATTTAAAAAATCATCATCTCTAAATTCACTATCACTTAAATTTTTTTGTCTATTGTTATGTGTAATTCTTCCTTTAAACCAATCTATATTATTACTTATTACAAATTCACTATATGTACTACTCATGTATCATCCTTTTTATTTTACCAGTACATTTGATTTTAAGTTGATTTATTAGTTATACGAAAGCAGTCAAAGTTATTCAGTAGATTAAACAGTATTAATAAAAGATATTAAAAACTGGATAAGTGTAGTAAGTTGATTGCACGATGACTTTGAGTTATACGATTATTTTATGCTAAAAAATCTTATGAACTCAAAGCATCTATTTTTTATACTAAAAAATGCTAGTGAATATTAAATCAACTTACTACACTTATATTTATTTTAAGAGGTTAAATGGATTACTCAATAGGAGTAAATCCATTAATATTATTCTCATTATTACCTGCATTCTTGAAAAAGACATCTTTTAATATTTGCTCCTGTTCTACTGGAGCAATGTAATTATCTATATTTGTGTTGATTAGAGTATGAAAGTACTCTAGTGTTTGTAAGTATTGCTGGAATTTTTGGCTATCTTGTAATTGTAAAAAATGTTTAAAGGCTTCTTTATTATCACTTTCGAGTTGTTCCAGAAGTAAAGAAGATACTTTTTTTAATTTGAGACATTGGTAATATTCTTTAGTCTCTTTCTTGTAGGTGTTACACTCTTTTTTTAGATTTAATAGGTCTTCGAAGATTATCATAGTAAATAAACTCATATATTAGGTCCTTCTGCTGATATGAGTTTATTTTAAGTGCTTTCAAAATATTAATAAAAGTTAATCAGCTTTATATCTATCTAAATCTACATTCCCATCAATAATATCTTTATGTTCTAAATAACCACTAGCATAATCTAATGCATCATGATATTTATTAAACTTTTTTAATACTTCTCCAGATGAATCAATAATAATAAATCCACCTTTATCGTTATCAATTATTTCATATTTCTTATCAATAATATTTCCCTGCATCCTTTTTAAGGATACTAATAAGTTTTTATCTTTTCTTGAGATATAAAAATTGTGATAGACACTTACTATCATACTTATGTCTCCATCTTTATTCTCATAGAATGAAATATCTTTTAAACTAATAGTGATGCTTTTATCTTCTTCTACTAAGTCTCTAACTACAAAATATGTATTCTTAATTTCAAACAAATATCTTGGCTCATATAGTGGAATAATTATAGTTGTTTCTTTTTCAAGTTCTGCTGTTAAGAATTCATATTCTTTTCTATTATTACCAACTATTTTTTCATTTTTTTCTGCTATATTTTGAATGAATTTTTCTAATGTACCAATCATTATTGATACTCTTTTTTGATTTAACATGAGTGTCCTTTATTAACTATAAAATTGTAGTTACAAAATTTGTAACACCATAAATAAAATACAAATTAAATTATTTGCATGGCAAATAAACATTTATTTACGTTCATAGATTAATAATGGGTTGTAGTGTAGTTTTGATTTTGCAGTAATATACTGTCTTATTTCAGTAGTTTTCATTTTATGTTCTCCAATTATGCTTTCAGTCCATAACCCAATTAGGGTTCTCTATTTAGTTTTTAGTCCGTAACAATGCCATGAAATAGGCATGTTCTTAATTTTAATTCTTAGTCAATAATACCAACTTTGTTAATTGATATGTAAAAGTATAATATAAAAAAGCTTTATTTTTGCTTATCTTTAAGTGTTTTGTAAGCTAATTTGTGATTAACTATTTATACATATGTATAAATAGTTATATTTTTATGATTTTTCTAACTAAAAATGATACTTTGAATAATATCTTTAATATTTGAGTTGTTTTCATTGGTAAATAGTATCTCTTTATCATATATTTTTCTAATTACATCATTTTTTAATAGATAGTTGGCAATAGTTTTATAATTAGCCCATTCTTGATAAGTATGAACTTCTTTAGACTCATAAAAATACACTTTGTAATAAGTATCTTTACTTCCAAATACTTTTCCTAAATATATATTAGGCTTTCCATCAAAATCTTCATAAGTTACTAAATAAACATAAAATTGAATTTGTCTAAGATCAGTAAGTTTTGGGTTTTGTATTTTCATCAGGTTTTCTAAATTAGTCATGTACTTATATAAACCTAATTCATAAGCATCATTTTGATTAATCTTATAACTTAAATAAGGTAAACTATTATTACCATTAACCTCCTTAGTAAAATATTTTTTTGATAGTTTATTTCTATATTTAACTTCAACGTATCTATAGTCAATATCATCTTCACCATCTTTCCAAACCATCATATCTGGTAATTTTGCGATGATATTATTAAAAATATTTAATGTATGGTTATCTTCTTTAGGATATTTTATTAGTTTATCAGCAAGTTCTTGGTCATAATACTCTTTCCCAGAGTCTATAATATTATAACCGGCTTTTCTAAGATGAAATTTACAAATTTCCTCTGCAATAAAGCCTTTTAAATTTGAAGATTCATTTTCCATATAATTACACCTTGTTTACAAATGAAGACAAAATATCTTTTTGTGCCCCATCAAAATTAATAGTTAACCTATAATAATCTCCATCTTCTATTACATGTATTACTTTACCTAAACCAAAAGTATTGTGTTGAACTAAATCATTTTCATTAAATGGTATCTCTTCATTAATTGTTACATTATCTTTTATCAATGTACTATTAAACACAAAG
>NZ_JBGUES010000243.1:0-2724 GCF_041821165.1 Poseidonibacter sp.
CTATTCTTCTATCAAATGATGCTGTTATTTTTGCACAGCCACATCTTGAAATTTTAATAGATGAGCTTGAAGCTAGTCATGGAGCAACAACGGGAACATTAGATGATGAGCAATTATTATATTTACAATCAAGAGGAATATCAAAAGATAAAGCTTATTCTATGCTTTTAGATGCTTTTGAAGCCAAAATATATAATAATATACAAGATGAACAAATAAAAGAGTTTATACTTGATTATAAAAGGAACAACTATGTTTAAAAAGGATTTTCCATACTTTAATAACTCAAAAACAGTATATTTAGATAATGCAGCAACAACACAAAAACCACAATGTGTAATTGATTCACAAATCGAATATTATGAAAAATATTGTTCAAATACACATAGAAGTAATTTTGGTCATGCAAATAAAGCAACAATAAATTTTGAAAAAACTAGGACTTTATTAAAAGAGTTTATAAATGCTTCTAAAAATGAAGAGATAATATTTACAAAAGGTGTTACAGAATCTATTAATTTTATAGCAAATTCTTATGCTAAAAACTTTAAAACTGTAATTATTTCATCGTTAGAGCATCACTCAAATATCGTGCCATGGCATATGCAAAAAAGAACTTTAGGTAATGGTTTAGAAGTTGTAAGATGCAATAATAATCTAGATTTTGATTTTGAGCATTTTGAACAAATATTAAAAAACAACCCAAAATCTTTTGTAAGTGTTACTCATATTTCAAATGCTTTTGGAAAAATCTATGATATAAAAAAAATCACGGAACTTGCTCATAAGTATGATGCAGTTGTAATGGTAGATGGAGCTCAAAGTTTAGCTCATTTAAAAGTTGATATGCAAGACTTAGATGTTGATTTTTTTGCAATATCTGCACATAAAACATTTGGTCCAACAGGAGTTGGAGCTATTTATGTAAAAGAAAAATATCTAAAAGAAATAGAGCCTTATCAAACAGGTGGTGCTACTATAGATGAAGTTACATTTAACACTTCAACACTTTTAGACTCTCCTTATAAATTCGAAGCAGGAACACAAAATATTGCTGGAATTATTGGTTTTGGTAAAGCATTAGAGTATTTAAATATTATTGGTTATGAAAATATTCAAATAGTTGAAAATGATGTTTATAGATATTTAGATGAAGAATTAAGAAAAATACCTAAAATAATATTTTATAATGATATTAATGATTCAATAGGTAGTAGAAGTTTTAATTTTGAAGGTTTAGTTCATGATGATATTGGAATTTTACTTGACAAGATGAATATTGCATTAAGAGTAGGACATCATTGCGCACAACCAATAATGAAACAACTTAATGTAAAAGGAACAATTAGAGTTTCTATTGCTTTTTACAATGACTATAATGATGTAAGTGAATTAATAACAGCATTAAGAAAAGCATTACAAATGTTAGATGCGTAATCAAGGATAAAATATGAGTATAGAACAAAGAGTTGAAGATATAAAAGAAGATTTAGATTTTTTTGAAAATGAACTAGAAAAATATGAATATATAATAGATTTAGGTAAAAAACTAGAAGAGTTTGATGAAAAAGATAAAGTTGCTAAAAATATTGTTCATGGTTGTACTTCTCAAGTTTGGTTAGTATGTAAAGAAAAAGATGGGAAATTATATTTTTATGGAACATCTGATGCAATTATTGTAAAAGGTTTAGTTTATATAATTTTAAAAATATTTTCAGATTCAAGTATAGATGAACTTAAAAATGCAGATATGGATATTGTATTTGATTTAAAATTAACAGAAATTGTTACTCCAAATAGACAAAGTGGAGTAATAGGAATGATAAAAAAAATAAAAGAGTATATTCAAAAAGCATAAAAAAGGATGCAATATGGACGATAAAGAAAAATATGAAATATTACAAAATAAAGTAATAGAAAATTTAAAACAAGTTTTTGACCCTGAGATTCCTGCAAATGTATATGATTTAGGATTAATCTATTCTATAAACTTTGAAACAAAAAGTAATTATCTATATTGTACTGTTGAAATGACACTAACAAGTCCTTCTTGTCCAGTGGCTGATTCATTATTAGAACAAGTAAAATACGTAACATTAGCAGTAGATGAAATTGATGAAGTTTCAGTTGTTCTTACATTTTCTCCACCATGGAGTAAAGAGATGATGAGTGAAGACGCTTTAGAGATTATGGGAGCTTCTGGTGCTGTAATTTAGTTTTTTCTTATTTACCTTTTCTTGATTAAAAAAATTGTAAAATGGTTTATTAAAAAAATTATAATTAATTATACAAGATGGATTTAAAATGAAACAAACACAAGAATGTATTAATTTAAATGATACACTTATTGATGAAGTAGAGATTACTCCAAAACAATACAATGATATATTAAATATTCAACAAGAAATATTAACTATGATTGCATCACATGAAAAAAGTTCAAAAATTTTAAATCGTTTATGTATTATGGCTGAATCATTACTTGATAATTCAGTAGCCTCAATAATGTTTGTAAATGAAAAAACTAACTTAATGAATGTTTTAACAGCCCCTTCAATTCCACAAGTAGGACATGATGTTTTAGCAAATCTAAAGCCAGGACCTCATGGTGGTTCTTGTGGAAATGCAGTCTTTAGAAATGAAGCACAATTTGTTCAAAATACTTTTGAAGATGATAGATGGGAAAACTTAAGACAAATAGCTTATGATTTTAACCTTTGTTCT
>NZ_JBGUES010000244.1:0-2714 GCF_041821165.1 Poseidonibacter sp.
GTAAAAGGTATTGGAAAAAAGTTTGCACATGAATTATTAGAAAAGTATGATGAACCTCAATTAGTAGAAATTTTAAATGAAAAACCTGAAGAGTTATTGCAATTTAAAGGTATAAAAGAAAAAAAACTAAAAACAATTGTCGCATCATGGCAAAAGTTTAAACACCTAAGAGAACTAGGAAGTTTTCTAGCTCAATTTGGTGTTACTTCTAACTTAATTACAAAAATATATTCTGCTTTTGGCGAAGTAGATGACCTAATAGAAAAAATAAAAACAAATCCATATATGCTTATAAATATAAAAGGAATTGGGTTTAAAAGAGCAGATGAAATTGCTAAATCTTTAGGAATTGACCCACGTAGTGAATTTAGAATAATGGCATGTTTAAATTATAATCTTCAAGAATATTGTAATAATAATGGGAATTCTTCAATTGATAAATTTCACTTATACAAACTGCTTGATGATTCTTTAAGATTTTCTAATGAAGAAATTCTATATGAAGAATCATTATCTAAAATGCTAGTTCAAGAAGATATTTTTGTAACTAAAGAGAATAGATATGCTTTATCAATGCTTTATTATGCTGAAAAAAATGTATTAGACTTTTTTCAAAGACGAAAAGATGAAAAAAATAAAAGAATAATTGCTTCTTTTGAAGATTATTTAGTAAGAAAACAAAAGTCATTAGGGTTTGATTTAAGTACTGAACAAAAAAAAGCTGTTGAACTCATAAATGATGGACATAAAACACTATTTTTAATAGGTTATGCAGGAACAGGTAAATCTACATCAAGTAGGGCGATATTAGAACTTCTTGAAGAGATTTGCTCTTATGATGATATTATGACTATTGCATTAAGTGGAATAGCTTCACAGCGTATTTCTGATACAACTGGATATAACTCTGCAACAATTCAATCTTTACTTATGAAACACAAAGAAAAAGATTTCTTCCCATATAAAGTAATCTTATTAGATGAAGCTTCGATGGTAAACTCTGTTACTTTTTACCAAATAGTATCAAAGATTGCAGATGATACAGTTTTTATAATTGTTGGTGATGATGGACAGTTACCTGCTATTGGAGCTGGAAATATATTAGCTGATGCTATTAAACATGAATTAGCCCCAATATGTAAACTTACGAAAATTTATAGACAAAATGAACAACAAGCGATTGCTTTAATTGCAAATGATATTAGAAAAGGTGAAGTGCCTAAATATAATGAAGAGTATGAAGACTTTAAGTTTGTTAATGTTTCAATTGAAAATTACTATTCACAAAAAAACTCTATTTCACAAAATGAATTTTTAGATTTAAGAGGAGAAAATTCTACTTATATTTTAAATAATATTTTAAATATATCAGCTTCATATATTCAAGATTATTACGACTTAATTAAAAAGAAAGAGATTAATTCTGCACTTACATTATTTCAAGTAATTACACCTATGAAGGGTGGATTATTAGGAGTTGAAAACCTAAATATGCAACTTCAAAAACTTTTTAACCATACAAAAGCAAAAGCTTATGCAACAAAACTTTATGAGTATAAAATTACAGATAAAGTAATACATATTAAAAATGAAAATATGAAAGCTCAAACTATGAGTATGTATAAAAGTGGGTCAAGTGATTTCTTAGAAAAAAGAGTTTTTAATGGTCAATTAGGTCTTATAATAAAACTAGATTTTGAAGAAAATAAGTGTATTGTTTTATATCCAAATGATGATATGGTTGTATTTTATGATTTTGATACTATTCACTCTTTATTGTCTTTAGCATATTGTCTTACTATTCATAAAACTCAAGGAATGGAGTATGAAAATGCATTAATTCCTATGAGTTTTTCTCATTATATTATGCATAATACTAAACTTCTTTATACAGCAATTACAAGAGCAAAAAAAATGTGTTTTATTGTTGGAGAAGAAGAAGCCTTTGTAAGTGCTTGTAAAAAATTAGAAATCACTATTAGAGAATCTGTAATTAATGATATCTTGGGTACTCTTTAACGCAAGTAAAAGAAACTTTTTAGTAATATAACTAAAATTTTTATGAGGATTAGATTTTATGATAACATGGATGCAAAGACATAAAAGATGGCTAGTTATTACTATTTGGATAAGTACAATAGCATTCGTCGGAGCTGGTTTTGTTGGCTGGGGTTCGTATGAGTATGGAAAACAAGGCGGAGTAGTCGCAGTTGTAGGCGATAGAGAAATTTCAAATGATGAGTACCAAGAAGAGTATTCAAGACTTTATGAACAATATGCAAATGCCTTTGGAAGTGCATTTAACAAAGATATGGCAGAAAAGTTAAACTTAAAAAATATTGCATATACACAAGTTTTACAAAAGAATTTAATTTTATCTTATGGTGAATCATTAGGAATTGATGTAACAAATAAAGATATTGCAAAAGAATTAGTAAAATATAATGCATTTTTAAAAGATGGCAAATTCGATAAAGATACATACGTACAAGTATTATCTCAAAATAGAACTACACCAGTTAAATTTGAAGATTCTTTAAAAAGAAATATTTTATTACAAAAAATTCAAACTCTATTTGAAGTTGATGCAAACCAAGTAGAAGTTCAAAATTTAAATAAATTACTTTTTGTTCAAGATGATATTTCAATTAAAATTTTAAACTCAAATGATATAGTTATTAATCCTTCTGAAAATGAGTTAAAAAAATATTGGG
>NZ_JBGUES010000245.1:0-2680 GCF_041821165.1 Poseidonibacter sp.
TCTGCATTATTTGTTTTATTGATTTTTTTTGTATAAAAGTCACTTTTCATTTTTGAGAAGGTTTCAACTTCATGATTTTTATTTTCTAATGCTATTTCTAACTTTTTATTATCTTTATCTTTTGTATTATTTTGATTAGATAATTGTAAATCTAGGGCTTTTTTATATAGAAACATTGCTTCTTTATATTGACCACCTTTTTCTAAAATCAAAGCATTTTTGTAGATATCTTCAATACTTGAAGAAAAACAAAATGTAAAAAATATTGTTAAAAATAATAAATGTTTCATAAATACATTTTACTCAAAAATACTTATAAGTAATAAAATATATAGGATATAAAAGAGTTTTAATGCTATAATCGCGAAAAATTATAGAAAAAAAAAGGTTTATAATGTTAGTTGCTCCTTCGATTTTATCAGCAGATTTTGGAAAATTAGATGTTGAAATTAAAGCTATTTGTGATGGTGGATGTGATTTAGTTCATGTTGATGTAATGGATGGACATTTTGTTCCAAATATGACTATTGGTCCTGTTGTTGTTAATCCTGTTGCTAAGGTTTCTACTAAACCTTTAGATATTCATTTAATGGTTGAAGATAATTCATTTTTTGTTGATCTTTTTGCTCCATGTAAACCTGAGTATATTTCATTTCATATTGAAAGTGAAAAACATCCTCATAGATTAATTCAAAAAATTAGATCTTTTGGAATTAAACCTGCAATTGTTTTAAATCCTCACACAAACCCATCTACAATTGAATACTTACTTGAAGATTTAGATATGGTTTTATTAATGTCTGTAAATCCTGGTTTTGGTGGTCAAAAATTTATTACAAGTGTAGTTGAAAAAGCAAAACAATTAAAAGAATTAATCAATAAAAGAAATCCTAATTGTTTAATTGAAGTTGATGGTGGTGTTAATGATAAAAATATTCATGAGCTTAAAGATGCAGGTGTTGATATTGTTGTAGCTGGATCTTATGTATTTGGAAATGAAGATTATTCTAAAGCAATAAAGAGTTTACAGGTATAAGTATGAGAATTAAAATTTGTGGAATTACTAATCTTGAAGATGCACTTGATGCTATAAATGCAGGAGCAGATGCTTTAGGATTTGTTTTTTATTCTAAATCTCCTCGATATATAAAACCTCTTGATGCAAGAAAAATAGTTGATAACTTACCTCCTTTTATTCAAACAGTAGGATTATTTGTAAATGAAAATGAAGAGTTTATAAATAAAACTTCATTTGATGCAAAAATGCAAATGGTTCAAATTATTGATGATAATAATCATACAAATTTTGATTTATTAAATTGTAAATATATAAAAGTTTTAAGAGCGCAAAAAGAAGAAGATATTCAAAATATTGATAAAAATGAGTATATTTTAGTTGATGCTTTTGTAGAATCTTTTGGAGGTGAGGGTAAAAGAGTTGCTTTAGAGTGGTTCAAAAATATCGATACTTCTAAAATGATTTTAGCAGGTGGTTTAAACGAAAATAACTTAATAGAATTATCGAGTTTGAATTTATATGGAGTAGATGTAAGTTCAGGTGTTGAAGCTTCTAAAGGTAAAAAAGATAAACAAAAAATGATTAATTTTATAAAAGCTGCAAATGAAATTTAAAAGAAGAATGGTTCCAAAACCTAAATTGAAAATGACAAATATTCTGGCTCTTTTAAAAAAAGAGCCAATTTCATATGATAAGTTTTTAGATTTAATTGATGAAGCAGCTGATACTTTTTTTGATACTCCTGAATTAGAGTTTGAATTACTTTTATCAAATGGATTACCATTAGAGTTAGATGAAGATAATAATGTATATTTAAAAACTATTAAAACTAAAATTCAAGAACAATGTTTTTGTATTGTTGATATTGAAACAAATGGTGCTTCTGTAAAAAAAGGTTGTCAAATTATTGAACTTGGTGCGGTTAAGTATAGAAATGGTGAAATAGTTGATACTTTTGATTCTTTAGTATATGCAAAAGAGATACCTGAATTTATTCAAGAAATTACAAATATTACTCCTGATATGTTAGTTGATGCTCCTGTTATACAAAATGTTTTAAAAGACTTCAAAAAGTTTTTAGATGATGATGTTTTTGTGGCTCATCCTATTAAATTTGATTATGGGTATATATCAGACTCTTTTGAAAAATATGATTTAGGAAAACTTCAAAATAGAAAAATTTGTACAATTGATTTAGCAAGAAGAACAATACAGTCAGAAAAATATGGACTTAGTTCTTTAAAAGAAACTCTAAATATTGATGTTGATAATCATCATAGAGCATATTATGATGCTTTAACTACAAAACATGTATTTGAAGAGTCTTTAAAAAATATTGATTATTCAAAAATCAAAACTGTTGAAGAGTTAATTGATTTTTCAAAAAATGCTAAAGTTTTAAATCCTAATATTAAGAAAAAAGACGAAAAAAAAATATCAAATAAAGAAGATGAAAACTAATGTTTTCTCAAGATAATTATATAAAAATTTTAAATTATGCAACAAGTGTATATAAAAATGAAAATAGTAAAGATATTAAAGAGTATTTAGTTCATATAAATGCCCTAGCAATGGAAATTATACATTCATGCAATAACTCTAGCTTAGATGAAAAAAAGTCTAATTTGGCTATCTCATGTGCTTTATTATATGATATTCTTA
>NZ_JBGUES010000246.1:0-2674 GCF_041821165.1 Poseidonibacter sp.
CAAAAAGAAAATTAATATATCACTATACTGCAAAGTTTATGAATTTGATAAGTTATAATACTAAAGTTGATGCTAGTAAAAATGAAAATGAAAAAGCTCAAAGAGCAGAAGATCTTATTACTACAATTGATACTGAAAGAAAATGTCTAGAATCAGAAATTTCGCAATCTTTAAAAGGTGCAGAAAAAATCAATGATTATCTAAAAATATTCTTTACAAAAGAAGATATAAAAATAGAGCCAACAGAAAGTGAAGATAATTATCAATTAAAAAGGTATGGTCAAGTTGCAAAAAATTTAAGTGAAGGTGAAAAGACAGCAATCTCTTTTGCATATTTTATGGCAAATTTAGAAAATAAAAACTATAGAGAAAACAGCTTAAATAATATGATCATTTACTTAGATGATCCTATTTCTAGTTTAGATTCAAATCATTTAATAAATGTATATGCATTTATTAAAAGAGTTTTATTTGAATCTAAGCAGCTTTTTATATCAACACATAATTTTGAATTCTTTAATCTAATTAAAGATTGGTATAGTGAAAAAAATAGTAATGTTAACCGACAAAATAAAACTAGAACACCTGATAAGCAAAAAAAATTAGCTTGTGAGTTCTTTATGATAAAAAATAAATTTGAATCTGATAAGAGAATAGCAATAATTAGTGAATTAGAAAAAACTCTAAAAGATTTTAAATCAGAATATCAATATTTATATTATTTACTATATTCTTTTAATCAGAAGGATAATCTTTCTGTTGATGAACTTTATCAAATTAATAATATAGCAAGACGATTTATTGAACTATTTGCAACTTTTAAAATACCTAGAAATGGTGATTGGAAAGGAAAAATAGAGAAAATCTTACTAGATTCCGGATTGGAGATTGAGATAGAGAAGGTTTATAAATTAACAAATTCATACTCTCACCAAACAAATCCAATGAGTGCAATATTACATATTGATAAAACAGAAACAAAAGATGGTTTATTAACCTTATTTAAAATTATTGAAAAATCAGATAAATTACATTTTGATACACTAGAAAAACATTGCAAAAGTTTGTAAATAAATGAACCTATATAAATCCATTTATTTAAAAGACATTTTATTTGAAATTTTATGTTTTGAGTTTGTTTGAAGATGTTTAATTATAATAAAAAGAGAATATATGAAAAAAAATATAGATAAATATGATTTGATAAAAAGTTTTGGAAATGATGTAATATCAATTATTGAGTTAATTAGTGTTAACCCATATCAAGTTGCATTAAGATTTGTTTTAGAGGAAGTAAAAACTGCAAAAACTTGGGAAATACCATATATCCATGGAAGAATTATTCAATGGGATATAAATGAAACTAGTCTGAATAGTAGTGAAGAAAATTTTATTAAAGATGAATTTAAAAAAGCTTCTGCTCATGATTTATTAGATATGGTTACAGCTGATATGGCAATAAAATTTGATGACTATAATCTTGCTTCAATTATGAGAATTAGAATTGTTGAGCAAGTACTATTTTACTATAAATTATCAACTAGAGATTTTTCTAAACGTGAAAAAACTTTTGATTTGTTTGAAATCGTTACTAAAAATAAATTGCATCCTAATTTTCAGAATTTATTACATCCAAAATACAAACTTGTAAGAGAGGTTTTAGAAAGTTGGACAGAGGGGTTTGAAGATAGAGATAATAAGTTTGCTAAGCAGTTTCAGGAAACTTTTAATTCAATGTTTTGGGAGCTATATTTATATCAATGTCTAAGAGTTTTAAAAATGGATATTGATTTTTCAAAACAAAGTCCAGATTTTGCAGTTAAATCACCATATGGAAATGAGTTTATCATTGAAGCCGTAATTACTAATGGAACAGAAGGTGACAAGCATCATTATGAAAAAGATAAAAAAAGAACATATGAAGAATTAATTAATTTTGCAAGTGTCCGAATTCTAAATTCTATTTGTGAAAAATACAAACATTATATGGGAATTGGTGATAAATATAAAAAATCAAAATATGTTGACTTAGAACATGTAAAAGGAAAACCTTTTGTTATTGCTCTTGCTCCATTTGAACAAAATGCTTTTTTTATTCAAAATAACCAAGCTATTAATTTAGTTTTATATGGTCAGAGAGTTAAAACAAAAATCAATGAAGATAAAGAAGTAACAGCAAAATTTATAAATATAGATAAAATTCAAAAGAATGAAAAAACTTTATTAGATGTTGGTTTATTTACGAATGATAAATATAAAGAAATTAGTGCTGTGATTTTTAGTACAACTGCAACATTTAGTAAAGCTGTTAGCTGTTCTGATGCAGAATGTATTATTCAAGCAAATACATTTCATATAAAAGAAGGAAGAATTACTAATGAATTACCTAATGAAATGTATTTTGAAAGTTTGTTAGATGGATTGCAAATTCATCGAAATCCCTTTGCTGCAGTACCCTTAGATTTAACTGAATTTTCAAACTATGAAATTTCTTCTTATACATATAATCCTTTAACTGAAACAGTTATTGTTAATCAAAATAATAATACTTTAGTATCTAGAATTTCTAAATGGAGTTTATAAAGTATAAATTTAAATAATGAATAGTGATGATTGTGTTTTATACTAAAAGAAAAGTATAAAGTAGAACATAAAATATTAAAATAGTATATAT
>NZ_JBGUES010000247.1:0-2628 GCF_041821165.1 Poseidonibacter sp.
TTAGTAATCATCCTTTATATCTTGAACTTGATGAAAATTATAAAACTATAAAAAGTGATCCAGAAGAAATTTTTATGAAAAAACTAAGAAAAGAGATTGATTTGAAGTCATCTCAAGATTCTTAAGAATCAATCTTTTCTTCTAAGTTCCATATATGGTCATTTTGAGTTTGGCATTGGATTATTTTTACACCATCTTTTTTAGATATTTTTAAAAATCCTTTACATTTAGGACAAATTCCTTGTAATTGTGTAAGATAAACATCTCCCGCAACTGAGCATTCTAAATTATATTTTCCTAAATATAAGATTCTTTTTTTCATAAGTATTATAGACATAATTAAAAAAATAGTAAAAATCATTGAAAAAACTAAAGAGATAGTTGAATTTATCTCAACATATAACATTCCTGTATATAAAATTGATGCTATAAATATTAAAATTACTCTCATTATTTTTAACTGTTTACCAAATATTTTAATTGGTTTTTCAAAGATTCGTTCTAATTTTGGGTTTTGTGTATTCATTTATTCTCTTTCTTTTTTATATGTTGCAAAAAAATGCGGTACTCTTGGTGTTTGATTATCATCATAAGCTAAAAAGCTCATTTGTATTAATTTATCATCTTCTACAAATTTATTTATCTCTTCTTTGTCTAAAGGCAATGGTATATCATCTTCTTGCTCACCTTTATTTCTACTTCTACATGAAACTAAAACATGACCATTTTTTGCAATTAAACTTGATATTGCTTCTCTTGCTTTAATTCTATATTTTCCTGGCAAAACTTGAATAGTATTACATTCATATACTAAATCAAAATTTTCAAACCACTCTTTTGGATAATTAAATAAATCAGCAACTACAAAATTTACTTTTGTAGTAGGATATCTATCTTTGCATAATTTTATTGCAGTAGGAGAAATATCAAAAGCAGTAACTTTATATCCAAATTCACTAAGTGCTTGAGCATCATCACCAACACCACAACCTACAACAATTGCTTTTTTATTTTTAGAAGTATTTGGATGCTCTTTTAGCCAATCAATTAAGTATTCATTTGCTTCTAAATCAGCCCAGAATACAGCTTTATAATCACCTTGTGCATCAGTATAAATACTATCAAACCAACCAGTGGGGTCATCATTTTCTTGATAGGATTTAACCATTTTTTTATATTCTATTGGATTAAACTCTTTCATTTGGATTTATCCTATTTGATTTTTTGTAATTATAGTATATTACTTATGCAAAGTTGCTTTCTTCTTTTTATTTATAAAAGAGGTTGTAACAAAAATTTCTTTTAAAAATAAAATAAGAGAACTTATGAAAGATAACATGGCAAGTATAAATAAAATAGCAATAAATATAGAACCATTAAATTCAAGAATTGAAGATAAAAACATAGTAACAATAACAAGTGCAACTAAAAGACCTGTCGTAGTACAAAATAAAATTGCATAATTAATATTTTCCATTCTTTTTGTTAAAAACAATCTTCTCTCTTTTGATTTTTCACTTAATTTTTCTTTCTCTTCATTGGTTTTTTTATTATCAATTAGAGTATCTAGTTTTTCAACCTTATCTATTATTCGAGCAAGTCTTCCTGTAAAAACATTTAGTAGTCCTGCAACTGCTGCTAGTAGGAATACGGGAGCAACTGATAATTGAATTAAATGAGATACTGTATTTACTTCATTTGCGTTTATTGATGTTAACATATTATTTACCTAAAAAATAGTTTATTTAATTAAAGAATAATATCTAAAAAGAGTAAAAAACTAGAATAATTAAAGAATAAAGTTATATACTTTATATAGAAGAAATAGAAACAAGGAGTAGGTTATGAAAATTGATATTTTAAAAATAACAGCGCTAGCTTTTGTAATTTCATCTGCTACATTATTTGCTCAAGAAAATACTAAAGCAAACTTTGGAACACAAGAAGATGTAGAATACTCAAAATATTTGTGGGAAAAACTTGAAGCCACAAAATTAAATTCAACAAAGGCCATTGTATACGTAGCAGGACCATCTCATGATAGAATTAGAGAAGTCCTTGAAAGTAAAATTGATGGGAATAGGGTAATTGTTGCACGTAATTATGATGGTGATGATATTAGAATGTCTAAAGTAAGAAAAGATAGAGCTAAGTATCTTCAATCAATTGATGTAATGATTAAAAAAGAAGGATATAATCCAAAATATGCAAATTGGTACTGGGCAAAATTTAAAGCTGATGGAACATTACATGAAACAGATCAAAAAGTAAAAATTGCAGGAAAAGTTTCATCATGTATAGCATGTCATATAAATTCATCAGATGGAAGTTTTGTATTTGAACATAATATGTCAGCAAACTCAGAGATTACTATGGTTAAAGCTTTGGAAGAATCTTCTACTAAATAATATTAATTATTTAGTAGAAGTGTATATTTTAATATGATGTAAGATTAAGAACATCATTTATTTCATTGTAAGAGTAAGTTTGAAAATCTTCATTTTTTGCTTTTATTGTATAAACTGCCATTCTATCCGCAAGCTCATTTCCTTCAATTCCAGCATGACCTTTTACATGTTTAATTTCAATTTTATTTTTAATCTCTTCATATAGTAAATGAGCTGATTT
>NZ_JBGUES010000248.1:0-2602 GCF_041821165.1 Poseidonibacter sp.
TCAATAATCATATCATTGGCTTTTTCTCTTTCATCAACAGCAATAGTTCTTACATATCTAAAAAGTTCAAAAGATATTCATACACCTTATGGTGAAAAAGCAGTTGGGATTTTGATTTTTCAAGATTTAGCTGTTATTCCTATATTATTACTAATTACTTTTTTAACTAATGATACTCTTTCTATTTCACAAGTAATACTTCAAACAGTTTTATCTGCATTATTTATCATAGTTTTTATGTTTACTTTAGGAAAAAGAATAGTAAAACTTTTTTTGACTTTATCTGCAAAAACACAAGTAGATGAACTTTTCTTGGCTTCTGTTTTTACTATTGTAATGGGAACATCACTTTTAGCTCATGAAGTTGGATTTACTTACTCTTTAGGTGCATTTATAGCAGGAATGATAATAGCAGATACAGGATATAGTGTAAAAGTAGAATCAGATATCCAAACATATAAAGATTTACTTTTAGGGACTTTCTTTTTTAGTGTTGGTACAAAAATCGATGCTATTTATTTTATAAATAATATACATATAATTTTTGCTGTATTAATAAGTGTAATGTTAATTAAAACACTAATTATATATTTTATTATACGCCTAAAATCAAATAAAAGTGTATCTGTAAAAACAGCAATATCTCTAGGGCAAATAGGTGAGTTCTCTTTTGCAATATTTGCATTAGCTTTTACTTATGAACTTATACCAAAAGAACTTAGTAATTCTCTTATTTTAGTTACGGTTTTATCAATGATTGTAACACCATTTATAGTAAACAATATTTATAAAATATCAGCAATATTTGTTACAGAGTTTTATGAATCAGATAAAATTACTCCTATTAAAGCTAAAAATCATGTTGTTATCGTAGGCTTTTCAACATTAGGAAGAATAGTAGCACAGCAACTTACAGATAATAATATCTCTTTTGTAATCATTTCAGATAACTTAAAACATGTATTATTAGCTAAAAAACGAGGATATATGGCATATTTTGGGCATTTAGATAAAAAGCCAGTTCTTGAGTCTTTAAAGGTGCAAGAATCATCAAGTATTATTATCACGACAAATAAAGAAGTAAGAAAACGACTTATTTCAGATGCAGTTTTAGCCTTTCATCCAAAAGCACATATTATTGTAAAAATTGATTCTATAAATGAAAAGAAATATCTAAAAGATTTAAATATCACAGATTTTGTAGATATTAATCATGAAGTTTCAAGTTTATTGGTAAATCATGCAAAAGTTCATTTGGATAATACGAAAGAATAGATTAGTATATATTTAATATTTTTGAATAAATTGTTCTAATCTATGAATTTCTAATGGTTTTGAATAAAAATACCCTTGATATGTACGACATCCAAATTCATTTAAAAGTTCAACTTGGTCTTTACTTTCAACTCCTTCAGCTAAAACAATATTATAATTTAAAATATTACCTATTTCAATAATTGTTTTTATTAAAAGTCTTGCTGTTTTATCATCAATGATATCATCAACAAATGCTTTATCAATTTTAAGTTCATTGATAGGAACAGATCTTAACATTGATAATGAAGAATATCCAGTACCAAAATCATCTAAAGATATAGTAAACCCTTTTTCTCTTAGTTGTAAAAATAAAGATTGCATATATTCTAAATTATCTATCAAAACTGATTCAGTTATTTCAAGAGTTATTAAAGATGGATCAATTTTATATTTATCAATTTTATTCATTAAATTTTCAAGAAAACCTACTTCAATAAATTGTGTTACTGAAACATTAATTGATAATTGAAAACTTTTTTTATTTTTATCTTGAAGAGTTTTTATTTGATTTAAGGCTGTATCTATTATAAAATCACCAATTTTTGGCATTAAACCAATTGTTTCAGCAATTCCTATAAACTTTTCAGGACTTACATTCCCAAGTTTTTCATTATTCCATCTAAGTAGTGTTTCAATACCATACAAAGTATTATCATAATTTACCTGAGGTTGATAAACTAAATATAATTCTTTTTTTTCTAAAGCTTGTTTTAGTTCTTTTTCAATTTGCATTATTTCAATATGTTTATTTTTTATCTCTTCTTTAAATACTTTATAGCTATTTCTTTTACTTTTAGCTTCATAACAAGCAATATCAGAACAAACAATTAGTTCATCTATATCTTGACTATCTTTTGGAAAATTAGACACACCAAAGCTTCCATTTACTATTATATTACTACCTAAAACACTTAATGGTTTACGAAATGTTTCTAATAATTTATTACAAAATTCTTCTATATTAGAAACTTCATTTGTAAAAATTAAAAATTCATCACCACCTTGTCTTATTAATAAGTCATTTGTATTTATAGTTTTTCTAAGTCTATTACTTAAGGCTTTTAAAACTTCATCTCCAAACTTATGTCCAAAAGTGTCATTTATATATTTAAAATTATCCAAATCAAAATATATTAAAGAAAAATTAGTTTTATTAGTCCACTTATCAATATTTTTCTGTAAATAATATCTATTTGGTAGATCTGTAAGAGTATCATGCAGTGCTTTGTATTCTAAGAGTATTCTTTTGTCTTTTTCAGATTTATTAATCATCCAAAAAAGCCAC
>NZ_JBGUES010000249.1:0-2562 GCF_041821165.1 Poseidonibacter sp.
GACATTCAGAAAATCCTCAAGATTTAGTAAATTATGTAGACAGGATAGGTCAAAATATTTTTGTTAAGCAAAAGGAAATAAATTGATTATTATTGGGCATAAAGATGGAAGCATCGAAAAAGCATCATTAGTTAGATTTACTCAAAAAACTAAAGGTTATCCAACACATACAATTATTGGTGGAGAATTTGCAGTTGGAAATGATGTTGAAGAAATAGCTTTTAAAACATTATTAGGCTCATGTGTTGCTATTATGTTTTATGATAAAGTTAAAAGAATTAAAGGTATGAATCATTTTTTATTACCTAAAACAAATAATACAAATGATGATATGAAATACGGCCTTTATTCTGTTGAAGCAATGCTAAATGAAATGTATAAATTAGGATGTAGCAAAAATAATATGTGTGCTAAAATTTCTGGTGGTGCTGATATTATGCAATTAAATATGGCTTCACCTTCAATAGGACATAGAAATGTTGAGTTTGCAAAAGATTTTTGTAAATCAGAAGGTTTTAAACTAATAAGTGAACATACTCGTGGCGAGCATGGTAGATTAATATTACTTGCTAATGAATTCGAAACATTTATTAAAGTTACACAAAAAAGTGAAACTGATAATAAAATTGCATCTGAAGAAAACTCATTACAAAAAGAAATTACGAAAGCACCAGTTATCAAAGAATATGTTGGTGGAGTTGATTTATTTGGTATTGAGCAAAAAGATGAAGAACAAATGGAAATTGAACTTTTCTAAAGTTATTAAAAATAGGGTGGTAAGTAATGTATACAGTTTTAGTGATTGATGATTCTGCTTCTATGAGAAGAATTATAAAAGATATGATTAATTCTATTGATGAATTTGATGTAATTGCAATAGCTGTAGATGCCTTTGATGCGAGAGAAAAAATCAAACAATATGAACCTGATTTAGTAACTATTGATATAAATATGCCAAAAATGGATGGTGTAACTTTTTTAAGAAATTTAATGAGACTTCATCCAATGCCTGCTGTTGTTATTTCAGGTGAGGGTGTTAGAGGAAATGATATTTTTGATGATGGTGCAGTTGGATTTATACCAAAACCCAGTACTGGCGAATCAATGCTGTCTTTTCAAAGTAGAATAAAAGAGACCCTACTTAACTTAACATTTTTACTAAAAAGATATACTTTAAAAAAACCAAAAGCCTTAGTAAAACCAAAAACTGTAAATACTCAAATAGAGTATAAAGTTCATCCTGATGAAGTTATTCCATCACATCCTGCAAGATTACCTGGTAGTAAGGTAATTGCAATTGGTTCTTCAACAGGTGGAGTTGAATCTTTATTAAGAGTTTTCAAAGAATTACCATCTGGTTTACCACCTATTGTAATTACACAACATATTCCTTATGGTTTTTCAAACTCTTTTGCCCATCGTTTAAATGATAACTCAGATGTTGATGTTGTTGAAGCAAAAGATGGGATGATATTAGAAAATGGATGTGCTTATTTAGCACCTGGAAATATGCATCTTACAATAGAAAAAGTTGGCAAAGATTATAGAACAAAATTATTAGATACAAAAAAAGTAAGTCAGCATAAACCAAGTGTTGATGTTTTATTTAGATCTGTTAATAATAATGTTGGTTCTTCTGCAATGGGAATTATGATGACAGGTATGGGTGATGATGGTTCAATTGCTATGAAAGATATGTTTGATAATAATGCATATACAGTTGCACAAAATAAAGAAAGCTGTGTTGTTTTTGGAATGCCAATGAAAGCTATCCAAGCAGGTGCAGTAAAAGATATAATTCATCTAGATGAAATAGCACAATATATTGTAGAGTTTTCAAAAGGTAAAAGAAGATAAAAAAGTATATATAAGAATTAGCCTCTTTTGGCTAATGTAAATAAAAGTTTGAAAATTATAGTTTTCAAGACTAAAATATAAATTTATTAAAAAAGAGATAATATGAGATATGATTTAGATTTTACTGATAACTTTGATAAAACATTGTTATTTTGGATTGAGAGATTTATAAGGTATAAACTTACAACACTTTCTAATAGACAAGTTAATGATAAAGAGAAATTAGCATTTATAATTCAGTCACTTGTAAAAGGTACTAATAATATTGAAGATTTAAAAATATTAGTAAAAGATGCTAGAAATATTGGACTAAGTGGAATTAACACTTATTTTAATCCATTAACAAAATTATATGATTTTTTAGGGAACTTAGGTTTAGCATCTATGAAAGAAATTGATGAAGAACTTTTAAGTGATTTTCTTGCAAGTATAACAAGTGGATTATCAGATGCTACAAAGAAAAATTATAGAATTGCCCTACTTGGATTATTTGCATATATTGATAAGCAAAATGAAGCAGAAAATGGGAATTCATTTTTATATAAAATTGAGTTAAAAAATTGGGGTGGATTATCTGGAAGTTCAGGAACAAAGTTGCCCTCTTTTATGACTAAAGAAGAAATTGATAAATTTATATTAGCAATTGATTCTTTTGAATTTTCTGCAAATGTTGCATATAGAAATCGATTAATTATAAAAATGATT
>NZ_JBGUES010000250.1:0-2523 GCF_041821165.1 Poseidonibacter sp.
GAGAAGTTTTTCATTATGGCTAAATAAACAAAATATTGATTCTGCTTTAGATGATTTTGCACAAGATGGTTCAATGTTTTCCTTTTTTATTATGAATAAAAGTAAATATATAAAAATTGATAAATCTTTTTTAAAACAGATTAATTCTAATATGAATTATCTACCTTATTTAAAAGGTTTACTTGAAACTATTAGATTAAATAAACAAAAGTCAATTATTGAAGGAGTTGAGACTTTTGAAGATTATGAATTAGTAAAAGATATTTTGAAACCTGATTATATGCAAGGCTATTATTTTTCTGATTTAATGATAATTAAATAGTTTTATTATTTGTATCACAATTTTTTCATGCTAATATGCTACTATCTTTTATAAAAATAAACAGGAGTTTAAATGCAATATTTAGTAATTGCTTATGATCACACAGGTGCACTTGAAAGAAGACTTGAATCAAGAGATGAACATGTTAAAGGTGCAAAAGAATTAATGGCTAGTGGTAAAATTTTAAGCGCTGCTGCTTTAATTGAAGATGAAAAGATGGTTGGTTCAACATTAATTGTTGATTTTGAAGATGATAATGAAATCGATACATGGTTAGATAATGAACCTTATGTTAAAAACAATGTTTGGAATATGGATGAATTCCAGATTGTTCCTATTAAAGTACTTCCAAATAATTAACTAATAAATCATATAGGCCTTTTTATAAGGCTTATACTTATTTTATAATTAAAAGTTAAAATATATATAATTTAATAATCATATTGATATAATAATAATATGATTAAAAACTTAATAATATTACTATTCTTTATTCTCAATTTAGAAGGAAAAATTCTAAATTTAACTATCAAAGAAAAAGAATACATAAAAAACAATCCTATCGTTTTAGCGCATAATGAAAAAAATTGGCCTCCTTTTAATTTTAATGAAAATGGTGTTCCACTAGGTTATAGTATTGATTATATTAATCTTCTTGCATCAAAAGTTGGACTAAATATAAATTTTATATCTGGTTATTCTTGGACTGAGTATATGCAAATGCTTCAAACTCCGAAATTAGACCTAATTGTTAATATTTCAAAAAATGACTTACGTTCTAAAACTATTGAATTTACAGATGTTTTTCTATCTGTAAAAAATGCAATATATATAAATATAAATAAAAAAAAATTTAAAAAATTAGATGAATTAAAATATCATACTATTGCAATGCCAAAAGATTTTTATGCACAGAAGTTTCTTGAAGAAAAGTATCCCTCTATAAAACAAATCTTAGTTGATGACCAATTAAGTGCACTAAAACTTTTATCTGAAGGTAAGGTTGATGCAACTGTTGGGAAAAAAGTTGTTTTAGATTATATTATTCAAAAAAATGCTATTAATAATGTAGCTTCAACTGAATATCTAAGAGAAGAAAAAATAATTAGTCATATGAGAATTGGTTCTTCAAAAGAAGATAAAATACTTATAAATATATTAAAAAAAGCACAACAGCAAATCACAAGAGAAGAAAAGAACAAATTGAATTTTAAGTGGTTAGGTTTGAATGAATTTAATAATAATAATAATAATAATAATAATAATGTGTTTTCTGATAAAATAAATGAATACATAAAAAAGAAAAAGAAACTTTCATTATGTGTTAATTCAAATAATTTACCAATAGAAAGATTAGATGAAAATATTTACGAAGGAATCTCTAGTGATTATATAAAAATATTTGAAGAAAAAATTAATTTACCAATTAATCTGATATCTACAAAATCATATATTGAAAGTCTATCTAAATTAACTACCAATGAGTGTGATATTGCAACATCGTTACCGAAATTAATGTCAAATGAAAAATATATAAACTATATATATCCATATATTGATGCTCAAATTCTTATTGCATCAAAAATAGATAATGTATATATTGATAATTTGGCTACTTATATTGATAAGGTATTTGTTATAAAAGATGAATTTATTTATAATATCGTAAAAAATAAATATCCAAATATAAAATTATTAAAGACAAACACAGTTGTAGAAGCATTAGACTTGGTTCATCAAGAAAAAGCTTTTGCTTATTTGGGTGATTCATTGAGCTTAAGTTATACAATACAAAAAAATTATTTAGGTATAATTAGTATTTCTGGAAAACTTGAAGAAAGTATAAGTTATTCAATAAGTATTAGAAATAATGATAAGATACTTGAAGAATTAATAAAAACAATTACATCTAAAATTTATACTTCAGATAAAATCGATATAGAAAGTAAATGGCTTAAATTTAAAGAAAATATTTTAATAGATTATTCTTTAGTTATTAAAGTAATAATAGCATTTATATTAATAATAGTAATATTGTTTTTTTATCAAAAGCAAAAAAAGTTAAAATCTAAAATTGAATTATTAAATAAAAAGTTAAAAATCAAAGTTAAAAAAGAAATTGAAATTAACAAACAAAAAGATGAAACAATTTTTAAACAAGCAAAACTTATAAGTATGGGAGAAATGGTAAATAATATTGC
>NZ_JBGUES010000251.1:0-2446 GCF_041821165.1 Poseidonibacter sp.
TTTTTTCTACAAAATAAAAATGAAGAAATAATAAAACCAATTAATGCACCATGATAACTCATACCAGAAATACCAGTATAAACACCATCAATATATGGATTAAATATTTGCCATGGATGTGTTAAATAATACATAGTATTTGTATCATAAAATAAAACATAACCTAATCTAGCACCTAAAATAACACCAATTTCTGCCCACCAAATATACGAATCAAATAAATCATTTGAGATATTTAATTTATCATGTTTAATAAACCATTTTGCTATAACAATAGCAGAAATTAAAGCTAAGGCATACATAATCCCGTACCAATGTACGGGAACAGGTCCTAGATTAATAGCAACTGGATCAAAATTTGAGTATATATTTTGCCAATACTCTGTCATTTTAATCTAAAGCCTCAGCTATTAATTCAATTGGATTTTTAAATTGCACATCAACATCTGCTTGATGTAATGAATTTGTTATTTGCATTCTACATGCACTACATTCAGCACTTACAACTTGTGCTTTTGTATCTCTAATCATTGCTGCTTTTGGAGCACCAGCTGCTTTTGAAAATTCATATTTTTCAGTTTGCATTGTAACACCACCAAAACCACAACATCTATTTGAATCACTCATTTCTGTTAAAACATAATTTTGTTTTAATAGATTTCTTGGCTCTTCCCAAACACCTTGCATTTTTTTAGCATGACAAGGATCATGATAAGTTACAGTTGTATCAATAGTTTTTTTAGAATTCGCTAATAGCTGTTTTAAGTCAGTATTATTATCTAACCATTTTGTAGCCATAAATATCTTTTTAGAAATTTTAGCTGCTCTTTCTTTCCACTCTGGTTGATCATGTAAATAATGTTCCCAATCTTGGTTAATCATTGCAGAACAAGTTGCTTCTGGAATAATTACAGCATCAACTTCATCAATCCAAGTTTCAAAATATTCAATATTATTTTTAACTAAATAATCAACAGTATCAAAGGCACCTGTAAAATAAGCAGGAGCTCCACAACAAAGTTGTTTTTTAGGAATCATAATATCAAGTTCTAATTTTTTAAGAATTTTAACAAGTGAATCACCTGTATTTGTGTAAGTATAATTACTCATACATCCAATAAAAATTGCAACTTTATTTTTTTTGTTTTCTTCTACTTTTTTATGTTTAGCAAATATCTTTTCAGGATATTTATTTAAAAAACTTCTCATATCAGCAAAAGGTAATACTCTGTCTTTTTTTACAATTGGTAATGAGAATCTAGGAAGGCCTGATTGTTTTTTCTTATCAAGTTTTAATGCACATGTTTGGAACATCCAACCCATTCTTGACATCATATCCATTGTTTTTCTATGTCTTAATAAAAAGAAAAATAATCTTTTATACCAAGCAATTCCATATTTTTTTGCGATATCTGAACGTACTTGTTCAATTATCATATCCGTAGGTAAATCGTTTGGACAAACTTCAACACAGTTTGTACATAAAAAACATGATTCAAAAATATCTTTTGCATTTTGATCAAGTTCTAATTCATCTCTTTCATAAGCGCCAAGTAAATCAATAAATCCTCTTGGACTTGTTGCTTCATCTTGATTAATATTAAAGATTGTACATACAGGTTTACATTTTCCACACTTAACGCAGTCATCTGAGATGGCTGTATAATTAAATTTATTCATTGACACTTTTTAACCTTTTAATTAAAAAATTTTAATATTTATTATAAAGAATGAATATACTAAAAAATTGGTTAAGAGTTGATAAATAGTCTAGTTATATATGCAAAATAGGGGAGGTGTGAGAAGATTTGACTAAGACTAAATAGTCTTAGAAAATCTTCTTTTATCTTCAGGGATTTTATTTAGATATGCATCAAATGGCATACAAATATTTCTAATTAACATAGTACCCGTTTGAGATACTTGTATTTTTTCATCACTTACTTCAATAAGTTCTGCTTCTTGGAATTCTTTAAGTGCTTCTAGTGCATCTTTAAAGTATTCTTTAAAATTAACTTTAAATTCTTCTTCTACTCTTGTAATATTTAAAGAGAAATTGCTCATAAGTTCCATAATAACAAATTGTCTTAATTGGTCATCATCACTTAATCTATAACCTTTAAATGTTGGTAAATCTCCATTATCTAAAGCTTGTTCATAAGATGGAATATCTTTAAAGTTTTGAGCATAATAATCAACTCCATTCCCAATAGATGTTAAACCAATTCCAATTAAATCAGCTCCACCTTTTGTAGTATAACCTTGGAAATTTCTATGAAGTTCACCTTTTTCAATTGCTTTAAATAACTCATCTTCTGGTTTTGCAAAGTGATCCATTCCAACCATTTTATAACCATTTGCTGTAAAGAAGTCAATTGTATCTTTAAGCATTTCAAGTTTTTCTTCTGGTTTTGGAAAAGTTGTTTCATCAAATTTTCTCATAGTT
>NZ_JBGUES010000252.1:0-2382 GCF_041821165.1 Poseidonibacter sp.
GATACTTGCACTTTTAGGAAAAAGAATACCACTTTCTTTAAAGATATTTTTAATGACCTTGGCAATTTTTGATGATTTAGGTGCTATATTAATTATCGCATTTTTTTATACTTCTGAATTATCGTTATTGTCAATTTTTTTAGCTTTTATTTGTGTGTCTTTTCTTTTTATAATGAATAGATTAAATGTTGTTTCTTTAGGTGCTTATATTTTAATTGGAATATTACTTTGGATATTTGTTTTAAAATCAGGCGTTCATGCTACTCTTGCTGGAATTATTTTAGCATTTACTATTCCTCTTAATGCAATTAATGAAAAAAGAAAAAGAGTATCTCCTGTAAGAAACCTACAACATCATATTCATTTATGGGTGGCTTATTTTGTATTGCCAGTTTTTGCATTTGTAAATGCAGGTATAGATTTTAGAACTTTATCTTTTGCAGAAACTTTTAATCCTGTCTCTTATGGAATTATTTTTGGTTTATTTATAGGAAAACAGCTTGGAGTATTTTTATTTGTTTTTGTAACAGTAAAATTAAAATTTGCAAGCTTACCAAGATGTTCAACATGGAGACAAATTTATGGAGTAAGTGTACTAACTGGTGTTGGATTTACAATGAGTTTATTTATAGATTCATTAGCTTATTCAGACTCAAATATATTTTTATATACAGATAAATTAGCTATCTTAATTGGTTCATTTTTATCAGGAGTTTTAGGTTATCTAATTTTATTAAAAACGGATAAGAAAAAGTATTGTTCTTTAGATTAAAGAACAATAACTTTTCCATCTTGTATTTTAATTTTTCCCTCAAGTTCATATTCAAATATTTTATTTGAGTATTTTCTCATAGCTTCATCATAAGTAGGGTTTGTACTACAAAAAGATAAAACTTCATCATTTACATCATTTTTTATTTCACTATTTGTAATTGAAGCTATAAATTCATCAATATCATATATAGGTTGTATTAAAGAATTTTTTACAAGTTCTTGTGTTCCTAAACTTTCATTTAATCTATGAGGTAAGGTATAAATCTTTTTTTTCATAGCTAAGGCATATTTTACAGAAGTTAAACTACCTGACTTTAAATCTGCCTCTGTAACAATCAATATATCGCCAAGAGCAACTACGATTTCATTTCTTAATACAAAGGTATAGTTTCTAGCTTTTTCGCCTTCTTTGTACGCAGAAATCATTAAGCCATTTTTTTCAATATTTGAGATTAGATTTTTATTTACACTTGGATATTTTATATCTAAACCATTTGCTACAACTGCAATAGTATTTTCTACACCAGCTGCTGCATGAGATATAGCATCAACACCCATTGCTGCACCACTTACGATACAAACTCCATAGGAAGATAATTTTGTAGCTAATTTATGAGTAAACTCTTTTGTATAAGAAGATGGTCTTCTTGTTCCAATTATTGATACTTTCTTTTTTGATAATAGTTTAGTATTTCCAATATAAAAAAGTTCTTCTGGGTATTTTTTCATTGATGAAAGTTCATCAATTTTAAAATCAAATTGCTTAATCATAAATATCCTATATAATAATATTTATGATTATAGCTAATATTTTACAAATATGGTAGTTGATTAATAAATATAGGTTCAACACCTTTTAATAAGTGTTTTGATTCTTTTAATACTTTAAGAGTAATTGCATGAGGATGTCCAATAGCAATAGCATATCCATTTTTCTTTGCAATTTTAATAGCTTTTTTTAATTGATCTTGGATATAAGAATATTCTCTTTTATTGTCAATAAAAGTATTTCTTACAATTACTGGCATTCCATATTTTTTTGCATATTTTTTAGCAACTGAATTTGGAGTTGTCCTACTATCAACAAATTTAAAATTATACTTTTTTAATGCTCTAAATAATTTATCCATTGCTTCATCATTTTGAGTAAAAATTGAACCTGTATGATTATTTGTATAAACAGCATTTGGATATAGTTTTCTTAACTCTTTAACTCTTTTTTCAATTTTTTCATATGAATCAGTAATTTTTAGAGTAATTTTTTCTTCAGATTTAAATTTATCACTTGCTTGCATAGGGAAGTGAATCATATGAATTGGTACATTTTGAGCAATTTTAGCAGAATTTATATGACCTGGTTGTGGTGGTAAAAAAGCCATTGTAATATCATAACCGATATTTAAAATAGTTTGTTTTTGTCTAATTGTACTAACATCATCTATAATAATTGCAATTTTTGGTTTATCTTTTTTATTATAAACATAGGCATCTTTTTTTAAGTATTGTTCTTCTTCATCTTTTGTAAGAACAGATTTTTCTTCTATTTTCTCTTTTTTTATTTCTTTTGGAATATCTTTTTTAATTTGTACTTTTTCTTGTTTTTCTTCT
>NZ_JBGUES010000253.1:0-2297 GCF_041821165.1 Poseidonibacter sp.
GTTAAAAAAGGAAGTATCTCTTTTGTAGTAATTGGATTTTCTTCTATTACATCAGTTCTTGGTTTTACATAAACAATTTGTGTTGGTTCAACACTTGCACTTTTAAGTTTTTTTTCTACTAATTGTGTTGTCTCTTTCTGTGCTTTTTTTATTAGTGTATTTACTTCTGTTTTTGAGTATGTTTTAGGTGCTTCAGGTTTTTTTTCTTCTTTTGGTTTAATTGCAGGAATAAGTATCTGAACTGCTTTTTCAACTTTATTTTTATTTGCATTTGGCATCATAGACATTTGCTCTTGCATCTCTTGAATATACTCTTGATCATTGATTGTACTTAAGTCATATTCATTAGATTCAATGATTCTTGCTGCTTCTTCTTCATAAGCATTTGTTGCTGCAAATGGATTCTCTCTTGCATTTAAAGTTAATGATAAAGTTAACGTTAATGTAAATAAAAATAAAGTTTTCATTCTTCTGGCTCCAAGTTTTTTAATTCTAAGTACTCTTTTTGTAAAAAAGCATTTTCTTGCTGTAATCGTAAGATTTCATTTTCTAAATAGTTTTTTTTATGTTTTAGTGAGCTATAAACTTCAAAAGAGTTATTCCCAAATAAAACATTAGCAACATGATAACTAAAAAATATAGTAGCAGCAACAGAAATACCTGCTACTACTATAAATTTTTTGTAACCATTAAAAGATTTTTTCATAAATGATTACTATTTAGAAAAAGGTGTTCTTCCTAAATACTCTGCGTAACCAATTTCTGCACCAATTTCAAGTAATCTATTGTATTTAGCGATTCTATCACTTCTTGCAGTAGATCCTGTTTTGATTTGACCACAGTTTAAAGCAACAGCAAAATCAGCAATAAATGCATCTTCACTTTCACCTGATCTATGTGACATTACACAGTTGTAGTTATTTCTTTGTGCTAATCTAATTGTTAACATAGTTTCAGAAACTGTTCCAATTTGATTTGGTTTAATTAAAATTGAGTTTGCGATACCTTTATTGATACCTTCATTTAAGATTGAAGCATTAGTTACAAATAAATCATCTCCAACTAATTGAACTTTATTTCCAAGAACTTCAGTTAATACTTTCCATCCATCCCAATCATCTTCACTTAATCCATCTTCAATTGAAACAATTGGATATTTTGAACATAAATCAGCGTAGTAGTTTACTAACTCTTCTGAAGTGATTTCTCTATTTTCTGATTTTAATACGTAAAGACCTTTGTCATTGATTAATTCAGATGCAGCAACATCAAGAGCAAGTGCAATTTGTTCACCTGGAACATAACCAGCTTTTTCAATTGCTTTCATAATTACTTGTAAAGGTTCTTCATTTGATTTTAAGTTTGGAGCAAATCCACCCTCATCACCAACTGCAGTTGATTCACCCATTTCATCAATTACTTTTTTTAAGTGTTGGTAAATTTCAGCTACGGCTCTTAAACCTTCGTTAAAGTTTTCAAAACCAACAGGCATAATCATATACTCTTGGAAATCAACAGAGTTATTAGCATGTTCTCCACCATTAATGATATTAAACATTGGAACAGGCATAGTCATTGCATTTGCTCCACCTAAATATCTATATAATGGAATATTTAAAGAACTTGCAGCTGCACGTGCTACTGCCATAGATACACCTAAAACAGCATTAGCACCTAATTTAGCATAATTATTAGTACCATCAATATCTTTCATTGTAGCATCAACTTCTGCTTGATTAAAAGGGCTCATTCCTAATAATTCATCAGAAATTAAAGTGTTTACATTTTCAACAGCTTTTAAAACACCTTTTCCTAAGAATCTATCATCACCATCTCTTAATTCTAAAGCTTCTCTTTTACCTGTACTTGCGCCACTTGGTACAATTGCACTTTCTTTTGTACCATCACTTAAAATAACAGTTGCTCTTACAGTTGGGTTTCCTCTTGAATCTAAAACTTCATCTGCATATATATTATCAATAAATACCACGTAGGTCTCCTATGTTTCTAAATTACAAGGATTATATCGAAAGTATGATTTTTATTTGCTTTTATAAAGGTTTAAAAGAGGTGAGTTTTTTGTATGAAAGGTGTGTTAAATAGAGGAATTAAAGAGATTTCTCTCTTTAATTTTTATGATTTAGGCTTCTTCTTCTGTTTCTTCTTTATTCTCTTTTGCAGCTTCGATAATTTCTTTTACACCCATTGCATCTAAAATTTTGTCTTCAATTTCTTTTGCAATTTCTGGATTATCTCTTAAGAATACTTTAGAGTTTTCTTTTCCTTGACCAATTTTT
>NZ_JBGUES010000254.1:0-2290 GCF_041821165.1 Poseidonibacter sp.
TCCAAGCTCTATTGCTTTAGTATATGCATCTTCAATTGCTTCAATCATTGCAGTTCTAACACCATTTCTTTCTAGTGCAGCATATCCAGCAGCTGTTGTTCCTCCTGGACTCATTACTGAATCTTTGATAATAGCAGGATGAGAATGCTCTAATAATGAAGAAGTACCTGAAAATAAACCTTGTACTAATTGAGTACTTAAGTGTCTTTCTAAACCAGCTTTTACAGCACCATCAGCAATTGCTTCTGCAATTAAAGCTAAAAATGCAGGTCCAGAACCAGCAACAGCTGTTGCGATATCTAATTGATTTTCAGTATTAACCCATATAGTTTTTCCAATAGATGAAAAAATTTCAGTTGCAATGTTTTTAGCTTCTTTATCACCTGTAATTGTAGTCATAGAGTTTTGAACAGATGCAGCAACATTTGGCATAGTTCTTACATAGTTTTTAGCTTTTATTTGTTTTTTTAACGACTCTAATGTAGTACCTGCTAATATTGATAATAATAAATTAGCTTGTCCTTCAAGTCTTGCAGATACACTATGTAAAGCATAAGGTTTAACACAAAAAATTATATTTTTACCTGTAATATCTTCTTGATCACTTAAGATTTTTACAGATACTTGCGGGATTTTTTCTTTGATTATTTTTAAATTACCAGCATCTCTACCAATAATCTCAACATCATGATTTTTTACTAAACCTCTTGCTAGAGATTGAGCCATAATACCATTACCAATTAAAGTAAGTTTCATTATCTTGCCTTTTTAATTCTTTAAAATAATTATAGCAGATATTCCCTAAGCTATTATTAGATAAAATAATCGACTTATAAAAGGATATTTACAATGATTACTATTTTTAAATTTAAAAAATTATTATTAATTAGTTCAACAATACTTATTTTTGCAGGATGTTCAAGTAAAAATGAGGTTGCAGAATATAATAAACCAGCATTATATTGGTATAACAAAATGATTAAACAAATATCAAATAATGATTTAGATGCAGCAGATGATACATATACATCTTTAGAAAGTGAACACAGAAATTCTCCTTTATTAGAAACATCATTATTAATTTTAATAAATGCGCATATTGATGAAGAAGAGTATTCTCTTGCAAACTTTTATTTAGATGAGTATTCAAAAAGATATTCATTAAGTGAAAATATTGATTATACAAGATTCTTAAAAATTAAAGCAAACTTTTTAGGTTTTAAATATCAATTAAGAGATCAAGAACTTCTTGAAAATACAATAAGTGAAATTGATAATTTCAAAAAAAGATATTACAAATCACCTTATTTACCATTAGTTGAAACTATGAACTCAAGATTATATATGGCAAAAGCTTCTTTAGATAAAGAAATTTCAGAACTTTATACAAGAGTAGATAAGCCAGAAGCAGCAAAAATATATGCCAAAAAAGTTGAAGAATCATGGATTAATCAAAAAGAAATAGTACCAGTTAAAGTACCATTTTTTAGATCACTATTTGAATAAAAAAAATTAGGAGTTAAGATATATGGAATTAGAAAATTATGATAAATTTCCCCACGACATACCTTTAATTATTGAAGATGATATATTTTTATATCCTTTTATGATTGCACCACTTTTTTTAGGTAATGAGGATAATATTAAAGCCGTTGAATGTGCGATTGAGCAAAATAAGCTTGTAATTATTGCAGTTTCAAAGCAAGGTAAAGAAGATAAAAGAGAAGAAGAATCTTTTTATAATGTTGGAGTTATTGGTAATATTATGAGAAAAGTATCTTTACCAGATGGTAAGATAAAAGTACTTTTCCAAGGATTAGCAAAAGGTAAAATCACTGATTTTAAAAATGATAATAAAATTTTTGCAAATGTTGATATTCTAAAAAATGATGAATTTGATCATGAAAATATTAAATCGATTATTTCTGTTTTAGTTGAGCAAGTAAAAAAATTATCTAAATTTAACTCAAAATTTCCAATTGACTTAATTAGAACAATTGAAGAAAATGATGATGCGATTAGAATTGCTGATTTAATTTCTTCTGTTTTAAAAATCAAAAAAGATGATGCTTATAAACTATTTTCACAAACAAATGTTGAACAAAGATTATTTGATATTATAGAAGTTATAAAAAAAGAGATTGAATCTTATAAAATACAAAAAGAAATTACTCAAAAAGTAAATTCAAAAATTGAAAAAACTCATAAAGATTATTTCTTAAAAGAACAAATCAAGGCTATAAATAAAGAGTTAGGGAACGATAATAAAAAAGATGAAGAGATTAAGTCT
>NZ_JBGUES010000255.1:0-2284 GCF_041821165.1 Poseidonibacter sp.
AGAGTATAAAGATGCAGTTGATGAAAGTTCAATCGTTTCTAAAACTACATCTTCTGGAATTATTACTTATGTAAATGAGCAGTTTTGTAAATTATCAGGATATACAAAAGATGAACTTATTGGAAGAAATCATAGTATTTTAAGACATCCAGATATGCAAAAAGATGTATTTAAAGATTTATGGAATACGATAAAAAATGAAAAAAGATCTTGGAGTGGCAAGATTAAAAATAGAAAAAAAGATGGTAGCTATTATTGGGAAGAAGCTTTAATTAAGCCAATAATTGATTCAGATGGTAATATTATTGAATATATTGGATTAAAAAATGATATTACTGAAATTGAAAGTTATAAAGAAATGTTAAGTAATAAACTTGATGATACAAATAAATCTTTAAATGAAACAGTAAACTATACTACTCAATATGAAGAAGCAACAGATAGATTTACAGCAGTAATAAAAACAAATAAAGAAAATAAAATTATTTATGCAAATGAAAGATTTTGTAGCTTAAGTGGTTATTCACAAGAAGAACTTATGGGTAAAAACTGTGAAGAATTAAGACATGAAAATCACAGACTTCTAAATGACTCTCAACGAATTATTGATACTTTGGCTAAAAATGAGCATTTAAGTATAACTTTTACAAATATTGCAAAAGATGGTAGCTTGTATTTTCTTGATACTATTGCTTATCCTATAAGTGATATAAATGGAAATATTGTAGAGCATTTACATTTAATGCATGATATTAGTGAAGTAACAAATTTACATAAAGAAATAGAAGATACACAAAAAGAAATTGTTTATAAAATGGGTGAAATTGGCGAAAGCCGTTCAAAAGAAACAGGATATCATGTAAAAAGAGTTGCTGAATATTCAAAAAAACTTGCATTATTATATGGATTAAGTATTGAAGAAGCAGAAATTTTATTTACAGCTAGTCCTATGCATGATATTGGAAAAATTGCTATTGCTGATTCTATATTAAAAAAACCTGCAAAACTTACAGAAGAAGAGTATGATATTATGAAAACTCATACAGATATTGGATATAAAATTTTAAATGGTTCAAAAAGAGAAGTTTTAAAAGCTGCAGCAATTGTAGCAAAAGAGCATCATGAAAAATGGAATGGAAAAGGATATCCAGATGGTCTTAAAGAAGAAGAAATTCATATTTTTGGAAGAATCACAGCTATTGCAGATGTTTTTGATGCCTTAGGTTCAGACAGATGTTATAAAAAAGCTTGGGATGATGAAAAAATATTTAATTTATTTAAAGAAGAAAGAGGTGAACACTTTGATCCAAAGTTAATAGACTTGTTTTTTGATAATAAAGAAGTTTTTTTAGAAATTAGAGAAACATATAAAGATATTTAGTTTTAAATATTTTCTTTTTTTATTTGTTCATGGATAGATATTGAATACTCTTTTGAATTAACATAAATATCAATTATATAAAAATTATCAATCTCTTTTATTATTGCATATATATTAAATTTTTCATCTTCAATTTTTAAATGCTCAATTGCACTTAAATCTAAAGTTTGTAAATAGTTTTTCATAAATTCTTTATGATTATTTGCTTGAATATATAAATGTTGATTACTTAAATTTTGATATCTTAAAGATTTTATTTCAAATAAACTAAGACATAAATATGAAAAAACTGATACTAATATAATTGTTATTAATAAAGTATATGACTTTTTCATAAATTAAATTTCCATATTTGTTTGATACTATCTTTTAGTAAAATTTCAATTTCTATAATATTAGAAGTACTTTTAAGAGTAAAATTTGAAACATCTTCTAATAAAATATTATTATCAAAATATAAAGTATTATCTTTATAGCTTAAATTTTGTACTAAATCTTTTTTATTTAATTGCAAAAATAGTTTTGTTGAGAGTAAATCTATTTTAGATATTTCAATAGTTAGTAACTCTTTTTGTTTAAAAAAAAGCTCTTTGGTAAAAAACATACTATTTATAATAACAAAGGAAGAGATAAAAATCGTAATAATTAATTCAAATAAAGAAAAGCTATTTTTCATATTTATACAGTTTTATATCGTTATCTTCATAAACGATTTTTTTAATAAGTAAGTTCTCTTCTATTGTATTATTTTTAATAATAGTTATATTATGTATTTGAGAATTCATATTTGAATAGTTATTAGTATTAAAATCATTTTCCAAATCATTTAATTTTGTGTAAAGTTTTAATGTATGACTATCATAATAAGTGGCATATGAAAAACCACTTATTACAATACTTAAT
>NZ_JBGUES010000256.1:0-2277 GCF_041821165.1 Poseidonibacter sp.
GAAGAACATGAAACATTTAATTAAAGGTATAGTAGCAAGTGTGATTATAACATTTTTATGGGTAAAAGTCTACTTAATCCTTTTATAACAAATTAGATAATACTTTATCTTGCAGATTTAACCATTTGTATTAATTCATCTTTTGTATGTAGATTTCTTAGCCAATAGTGATTATTGCCATCAAATATTTTAACTTTTAGTTTTCCATAATCATTTTTTACTTCATGAATAATCACTTTTGTTTCAAAATCATTAATTGTTGCAAAAATCTTTTTATTTATAAATAAATCAAATAAATTAGGCTCTTTTCGAACGCCAATATATTTTCTATTATCTTGAGCAAATAGATATTTCCATATTCTCATTTCTTGCTCATAAGTAACATAGTTTTCTGTTTGACTACTTACTATTCTTTTATTTTTAATAAAAAAGTCAGTTTCAGGATAAAAGCCTCTAACACAATTACATAAAAAATTGTTTTGAGCTTTTTTTTCTATTGCATTAATTGTTACATTTTTAAATTTTATTAACTTACCCTTTAAACTACTATCTTTATCATACTCTTCTAATAAAATTGATAGAACTAAAATAAAATCTTCTAAATCAAAATAGTCAATATCATCACTATTTATAGATAAAAGCATATTGTATATTTCTAATATTTTATTATAAGTATCAGGAACTTTTTGTTCTACTTTAAAATATTTACCATTTTGACAATCTACAATATTTACAATATCTTTTTCAAATGATTGATAAATTGAGATAATAAAAACTTTTTTATCATTTCTTCTATTTATAATAAAAAAGTTTGAACTATCAATAATAATCATTTTATAAAGATTCTTAACTTTTTTATCATAATCAGAATACTGTTGAACTTTAATCTCATAAGTATAAGAGTTTTTATCGCATAGCCATTTTACTTCGTTCATAGCTAAGTCACTTATCTCATAAGGGTTTGAGTATACTTGAGATTTTGTATTATACTCTACTCCTAACTGAAATAGTTGGTCTTTATATTTATATAAATCATTTTGTTGTTTGATATAGATTTTTTCGATTTCAAAACTATTTTGAGTCATTTTTTTCCTAAATATTATTTCGATTATTATAGTAGAATCTTCTTTTATAAAAAGTTTTATTTTTTTAAATACTACAAACCATCAATATCCACAAACTCTTGGTCAAGAAAAAGCTTTTTTTCAAGTAATAAGGGGATTAAGGTATTATCAGTATAAAAACAAGAAGTATCTTTTGGTTCTTTTTGTTTATCTTTTCCTGACATTATAGCTGTATGACCAAAATTTGATTTTATTGCTTTTATCATTTCATCATATGCTATTTGCCATGCTTGTAAGTTTTTGAAATTTGTTTTTAAAGCACCTAAAATACTTATGCCTTCAAAATCAAAATCGCCCCAAAAGTAAGTATTTATATCAAGATTATTCTCTTCATAAAACCATGAAATAAAATCTTCTTTTGATTTTATTGAAAACTTACAATCATTTGTAAAAAATAGTTTACTTCCATCTTTTTGTCTTACTCTTTTTGCACTTGCTTTATATCCTGATGAATAAACTAACACTGTGTTATCAAATATTTTATTTTGACTTTGAATACATGAGTTAAATGTTTCAAGATTTTCTATAAATAAAACATTATTTATTTGCTCACTTTTTGCATGAATTTGCAAGAAAATTGGCATACTGTTAAGATTTAAGTAATTAGCTAGTAGTTTATGATTTTCAAATATTTTTGACATACCCCAAAAACATCTAGCACTCTCTTGTCTTAAAGAGTTCGAGATTTTATCCTATTTTAACCAAGATTGGAATCTTGTTAATACCTCTTTTTGGGTTTTACCTTCTATACTTATTGGTGTTGTTTTTAAAATTGTAAATAACTCTTCATCTAAATTTTTAAACTCTTTTAAGTATTCAAGCCATTTATTATCGCAAATTTCTCTATTGTAAAAGCTTCTTATTGTTTTTTCATACTCTTTATTAAAAATGAGTTTTACTTTTCTATCTGCTAAAGGAAGATAATCTTTTGAAGTAGAAGAAAAAGAAAATAGTCCTACTTGAACTAAATTATTTATATCTTTTTCTAGTGTTTCATCATTTAAATACTCACTTGGTTCATATAACTCTTTAAAATTCTTTTCATTTATTAGAACTGATATATTATTTGTACGAGTTTGAAATGATTGTTTATCCAATTTATCTAAAATTTGATTTAGCACTTTTGATATAGAATCATTTTTAAGTGCTAAAG
>NZ_JBGUES010000257.1:0-2252 GCF_041821165.1 Poseidonibacter sp.
TTCATTTGTTTTAAAATCAATAGAAAATATTTTAAAAACAAAAGATTACAATGTAATACTTGCTAAAGATCCAATAATAGCACTTGAAATTTTAAAAAAAGAGCCAATAAATTTGATTTTATCAGATTTAGAAATGCCAAAAATGAGTGGTATTGAGTTTTTAGAGACTGTAAAAAAAGATGAACTTCTTAAAAATATTCCTGTTCTTATTTTATCAGGTAGTCAAAATAGAGAAAACTACTCAAAAGTTTTAAAACATGGTGCAATTGATTTTATAAAAAAACCTTTTTTAGTAGAAGAAATATTACTTAAAACTGATTTGCATATTTCTCAATCTGATTATATTAATCAAATAATGATTCAGTCAAAAGAGTTAGAAGAGTATAAAAGAATATTAAATGAAAGTGACATTATTAGTAAAACAGATGCTAATGGTCGTATAAAAGAAGTTAATAATAAATTTTGTGAAATAAGTGGTTATTCTCAAGAGTATCTATTAGGTAAATCACATAAAGTTGTAAGACATCCAGATACTCCTAAAAAGATATTTGAAGATATGTGGAGTCAAATTAATGAACATAAAACATTTAAGGGAATTATTAAAAATCTAAGAAGAGATGGTACTTCATATTATGTTGATGCAACAATATCTCCTGTAATTGGTGTTGATGGTAAAATAAAAGAAATAATTGGTGTAAGGCATGATATTAGTGATGTTATGAATCCTAAAAAACAGTTAATTGCTGATTTATCATATATAGAACATCCTACATTGATTTTTTTACAAATTGTAAATTATGATTTATTTAAAGAGTTTTATTCAGAAACTACAATGCATATTTTTGAGTTTGAATTAGAACAAGTTATTTTAAACTATTTTCCAAGTGATAGTGGTTTAAATAAAGTATATAATTTAAGTAATGGATTATTTGGATTTTTAAAGAATAAATCAATTGATGAAGACTCTGTTAAAGTGTGTCTAAAAAGTGTAATTGCAAAATTTAAAGAATTAGGTATATCTTTTAAAGAAACACATTATGATATTGATGTATGTCTTAGTTTTGCAAATGAAGGTAATCATATATTAGATGATGTTTATCTTGGTATTCAGCATGCAGTAAAAAATAAATTAAATATTGTTTATGCTAAAAATTTTCATAGACGGGTACAAATAGAAGCAAGAAATAAACTAAAAAGTGTAACTTTAATAAAAGATGCATTAAATAATAAAGGTAACTTTGTTTCATTTTTTCAACCTATTGTTAATAATAAAACAAATAAAATTGAAAAATATGAATCACTAATAAGATTAGTAGATATTGATAAAAAAATAATATCACCTTTTCATTTTTTAGATATTGCAAAAAAAACTGGATATTATTCAAACATTACTAAGATTGTTATTGATAACTCTTTTAAAGCCTTATCTTACACAGATAAAGAGATAACTATAAACTTATCATCATCTGATATTGAGAATAAACAAATAAGAAATTATCTATGGGTATTAGTATCTAAAAAAGAGCATAGAGGAAGAATTACTTTTGAGTTATTAGAAGATGAGGAAGTAAAAGATTTTAATCTTGTTAAAGATTTTATTATCAAATGTAAATTAGAGTGTGCGGTTAAAATTGCTATTGATGATTTTGGAAGTGGTTATTCAAATTATGAAAGATTATTAGAATTTCAACCAGATATCTTAAAAATAGATGGTTCTTTGATTAAAAATATTGTTAGTGATGAATATAGTTTACATGTTGTTGAATCAATAATTCATTTTGCACAAAAACAAAGTATTAAAACAGTTGCTGAGTTTGTTTCAAGTAAAGAGATATTTGAAAAAATAAAAGATTTAGGAATTGATTACTCTCAAGGATATTATCTAGGAGAACCTCAAAATATTTTTTAATTTTTAGTCATTTAATAAAATGTAAGAAATTCTTACAAGTATGATATAATAATTCATATCTTTATTAAAGGCTAAGACTTATGCATATAATAAAATCAGCATCTTTAGATACAATTGATGCAATAAGTATCAACGTAGAATCTACTTTTACAAAAGGTTTACCATCTTTTACAATAGTTGGATTAATTTCAACTTCCATTCAAGAATCAAAAGATAGAGTTAAATCAGCTTTATTAACAAATGATTATAAGTTTCCTCCTTTAAAAATTACCGTTAACCTTTCTCCTTCTGAAATCAAAAAAAAAGGTACTCACTTTGATTTATCAATTGCATTACATATTGC
>NZ_JBGUES010000258.1:0-2225 GCF_041821165.1 Poseidonibacter sp.
TCATCAATTGAGTTTAAAGAAGAGTGTGAACGAATTGATACTGAGTTTGTTAATTATAAAATGCAAAAAGAAGCTGTTGAAAAAGATATTAATATTATAAAAAAAGAGATAAATTCACTTGAAATGACAAGATTTTTCTGTCCATCTCATATTCAAGAGTCTTTTGATATTTTAAATAAAATTCTACCAAATGCAAATGCTCATTTATTATATGAATATGTTGAACTTTTAGATGATGAATGGAGAGAAGCAATTGAGGGATATATTGGAAATAATAGATTTTCAGTAATTGTATCAAGTGAATATGAAAAAGAAGCAATTGATGTAGTAAGACATAATAATCTAAAAATCAAAATTATTCAAGGTAAAAAAGTTCTTGAAGAGTTAGAATATAGAGGGAAAAGTTTACCCGAAGAATCTATCGTAAATTTATTAAAAATTTCAAATGAAAAAGCTTTAGCATACTTAATTACAGCCTATGGTGATGTTTTACAAATAGAAAATTCTTATGAACTTACAAAAGCCAAAAGAGGTGTAACAATTGATTGTAAAGCTGCAAGTGGAAATTTATTATTTACTTGTACATTAAAAGATAAAAGATTTATTTTCGGTGAAGAAGCGCAAAGACAAACTTTATATAAAATGAAACAAGAATTAAATCAATTAGAAGAACAAAGAAATATTATAGATGTAAACATCGATATTTCAAGAAATATCAATATGATTTTAAGCAATTTTACAAGTGATAAAAAGATAGCAAATATTGATGATATTGAACATATAAATGCAAATTTTAATAAATATCAAGATTGCTTAAAAGTTAAGTCTTTAATTGATACTTCTGATTTCGAAAAAATTACACAAGAGATTACACTTAGTAAAAAAAGATTAGAAGAAATTCAAGATGAAATAGTTTCTCTAAGCCAAGAAGTAGGTTCAAATACTCTATCTTTTAATAGTAAAGCAATTATTGAAAAAGAGAATGAAACATTATTAGAGCAAAAGAAAAAAGCCTTAGAATTAAGTAAAGAAGTTTTTGAAGTAATTTATAATAACTTAGTAATTCAAACAAATATTGGATTTGAAAACTATGAAAAAAATATTATCCAAAGAATTAATATAAATGAATCTTTACAAGCACCTGCAAATTTATCTGTTGCTTTAAATGATTTATTCCATGAGTTTGATAATTACTATTCTGTTCAAATTATTGAAAATAAAGTAAGCTTACCAAATGCCTTATCTTTTGATAAACTTTTTATTATAAAAGAGCATTTTTTCGAACTTATAAATTTTAGAAATGATTTACTAAGTAGAATTGATGATAAAAATAGTTCACTAACATATAAATATAAAAATGAAATCCTAAACGCTGATAAAGAGTTTAAAAACACTTTCTTAAATGACTTTTGTCATGCTATTTATGTAAATATCAAACAAGGTGAACACTCAATTGATAGACTAAATGATACATTGCGTAAGCATAAATTCGGAAGTGAAACTTTTAAAATAAAAAGAAGCCAAGGTGATGAAGAGTTAAAAAGATATCAAGAGTATTTTAAAATAATTCATGAAAGCAATAAAACTTTAGAAGAGGGTTCTTTATTTGAAGAGCTTGAAAAACAAGGATATGAAGATGTTTCAAACTCTTTACTTTCACTTTTTATGGATAATGAAAAACATATAAATGAACTAATTAGAATCTCTGATTATAGAAATTACAATAACTATGATATTTTCCAAGAGATTGATGGTACAAGTATTTCATTATCAAGAAATGGTAAAAACTCAGGAGGTCAAGGTGAAACTTCTTATTATATAATTAGATCAATTAACCTACAATCTGCGTTAAAACCAAATGAAACAAATACAAATTCACTTGAAGCAATTATTATTGATGAAAGTTTCCTAAAATCAAATGAGAAAAGATCAAAAGAGATTTTAAATTACTTAAATAAAAGTTTAGGATTCCAAATAATTTGTGCAATGCCTACAAAAAATGTGGGGACATTTTATGAAATAGATTCAAGTAATTACCATTTTGTACAATTTCCACTAGGTAGTAGTATAAATGGAGAGTTAGAGTATAAAACATTTGTAGAGTTTAAAAGTAGAAATAATGAAGAAGTTAAAAAACTTTTTGAAAATGAAGAAAAAAATATATTAGACCTAGTTACAAAAGAAGCAGAAGAGCTTTATGCACAATGATAAACTTTCTTTAGCAC
>NZ_JBGUES010000259.1:0-2218 GCF_041821165.1 Poseidonibacter sp.
GGAAAAATTAATATAAGTGTTATAAATGATGAAAATGAAATACTTATTAAATATATAGATAATATAAGTGCTAAATCAAAAAAAATAATAGATGAAGTTTTTAGTGATGATTATGATGAAGAATTAAATAAAGATATTGGACTAAATTTAAATATAGTAAAACTATTAATAGAAAAAATAGGTGCAAAGATATGGCTTGAGAACAAAGAGAATAGTACAACATTTTATATTCGATTAGTATCAAAAGATAGACGAACAAATAAAAGGTTATAAATGAGAAGAAAATTTTATATAAAACTATTTTTATCTTTTATCTTATTTTCAAGTATAATATTTATTTTCTCATCATTATCATTTAGTGGTTTTTATAAACAACATATTAAAGAAAATGAAATTGAAAATATAAATAAAACTATTGCTTTTAATAAGAAGATTGTAGATATATATCTTGATTCCATAAAAAATGAATTATTAAGTATTAGTAGTAGTGAGATTTTAGAGAATTATTCAGTAAATAAGAATAAGTCAAAATTATTAATAGATATGTTTAAAACAACAATTAACTCTAATAAAAATATTAGTCAAATTACATATTTAAATTTAAATGCAAAAGAAGAAATTAGAGTTAATAATTTAAATTCTAAAAATCAATTAGTTAGTAAAAATAATCTTCAAAATAAAAATATCGATAATTTTTTTAAAAGTGTTAGAAATTTAAAAGTGGATGAAATATGGCATTCTAATATAATTTTAAATAATGATTTTGGAGAAATCTCTAAACCTCTAAAAAGTATAATAAAATTTGTAATAAGAACTAAAGATGCATTTATTATTATAGATTTTAATACAAAAATTATATTTGATTTATTACAAAACTCATTTAATGAAAAAATATATATATTAGATAAAGATGGTAGTTTTTTATTACATGATAAATACTCTTGGTCAAAATATTACTTTCCAAATAAAACAGTTGATATTTTGGATTTAAAATACAAAAAACAGATTTTAAATGAAAATATTTTTCAATCCAATACATTTATATCAAAAAGATTTTATCTTAGTCAAGACAATTATATAATTTTATTTATTTATAAGAATGAATATGAATTAGCAGATTTATTTTCAAACTTACAAGAGTATATATATATTATTATGATAATTATTCTATTGATTTCTGTGCTATTATCATTGTTTTTATCAAATCCACTTACAAAGTTAAATACAAAAATTTTGGATAAAAATAAAATATTAGATTTAACAATCAAAAAAAGTTCTCAAGATTTAGATGAAAGTTTAGAAATTATTGATAAACATATTATGCTTGTAAAAATGGATAAAAATAAAATTATTACAAATGTTAGTGAAGCGTTATGTCAAACTTCTGGTTTTACAAAAGAAGAGATAATAGGATTTGATTATAACTTCTTGATTTCACATAATAAAGAGTTAAAAGTATTTGAATTAATATCTAAAAAATTAAAAGATAGAAAATCATACTCTAAAGAGTTAGTTCACTTAAAAAAAGATGCTTCAAAATATTGGGTACATGCACACTTTGAAACTATTTATAATAAAAAAAAAGAGATTATAGCTTTTCATGTGATATTAGATAATATAAGTGATAAAAAACTAATTGAAAACTTATATTCTGATTTAAATTATCAAGTAGGGCAATACAATGCAATTTTTGAAAATGTAAATAATGGAATTGCTTTAATTGATTTAAAAGGTAAGTTCCTAAAAACAAACGCAATGTTTACTAAATATTTAGGATATTCAAAAGAAGAATTACTTAATATGTCTTGCTTTGATTTAATTATAAAAAACTCATCTAATATATTAAAGAAGATTATTCTACAAGCAAAAGAGATTGGTTCTATTTCAAAAATTGAAAAAATCTTTATTCATAAAGATAAAACAAAAGTACATCTTGAAATATCTCTTAGTTTATTACCTGATAAAAACCATTTTGTTTTAGTTGTTGATTCTTTAGAAGATAAAAGAAAATTACAAGAATTAAATCAAAATCTTGCATTAAAAATTAGTGAAGAAGTTGAAAGAAGTAGACAAAAAGATAAAATTCATCAAGAAGAACAAATTAAAAATACAAAACTATCTTCAATTGGTTCACTTGCTGCTGGAATTACTCATGAAATAAATACACCACTTACATATATAAAAGGTAATTTTGAAATGATGTCTTATGATATTTTAG
>NZ_JBGUES010000260.1:0-2186 GCF_041821165.1 Poseidonibacter sp.
AGTTTTTCTTTAATTTTAGCATTTCTTGTTTTTCCACCTTCAAAAAGGTTCCAATTTAAAACTAATCTTACTCTATTTATATCTTCTCTTCCATTTTCAGCTTCAGATAAGTCATTATCCCAAGACATTTGCCACTGAAAAAGTAATTCTGGAAGATTCTTTGCATTTGTTTGAACAACTATTTCTCTTTGTTCTTTAATTTTCTCTATTGTTTCTAAGATTTTTGTATTTTTTCTTAAAGCTTCTTCAATAATTTTCTCTAAGCTATTAGGAATATATTTTTCATCTAAAATAGGTCTACAAATATTACCTTCTATTTTTTGACTTGTTAATTCTTCAAATTTGTTATTTGCTTCATTTTTTAATATTTTTTGTTCTAAATATCTATCTATAACAAAATGTTTTTTTGAATTAACTTGAAAACTTTCTAGTATCTCTCCACTAATTTTCTCTTTTTCTTGAGCAATTTCTAGATAATTGCCATGAACTTTTATATTGTTTTCACTTATGTCCATAAGTTCTTGATATTTTACTAAATCAATATAACTGTCAATTGAAGTTCTTATTATTTCTTCAACTCTTCTATCACTTCTAAATTTATTTGAATAATATTTATGTCTAAACTCTTCTACTTCACTTGGTGTTTTCCCACCATCATATAAAATTTGTTCAAGACTTAATGATGCATTCCAACCATCTTTTTTTGCTTTACTTGGATCATTAATTTGATCATCTCTATTTAATCTTGTAGTTGAATCTTCAATATATCCATTAAAATCTAAAGTAGGTAAATAATCACCTTTTTCTTCATCTATATATTTTTTATATGCTTCTTTATTAAATTTTTCTGATAATATATCTGAATTATTGTCTATTGTTTTAATTACAACATCTTTCAGACTTGTTGCATATAAGCTAGTAAGAACTAAATTAGCAGATAATATACTTAAAAAAATTCTTTTCATAAATATCCTAATTTTTAAAATTATTTTCACATATTACAAAAAAAAAGTTTATTTATCCTTAATTTATCTAACTTTAATAAAGATTTAGTATGATATTTTACAAAAAGAATTATTATTAATTAAAAAAGGTATCACAAAACATGTCATCAAGTTTAGCTCTTAAAATTCTAAAATCTCTTAATATTCTTTATGTAGAGGATGAAAAAAATATTAGAAATAATATTGAACAAATTCTTAAATTATTGTGTAAAGATGTTTATTCAGCATCTAATGGAAAAGAAGCACTTAGTATTTTTAAGAAAAATAACATTGATATAATATTAAGTGATATTAATATGCCCGAAATGTCAGGTTTAGAACTTTCAAGTGAAATAAGAAAAAATTATAAGTACATACCAATTATTTTACTTACTGCGCATACAGATATAAATTTTTTATTAAAAGCAACAAAACTTAAGTTAATTGACTATTTAGTAAAACCATTAAACTTAAAAGATTTAAAAAATGCTCTTTTAAATGCAGCTTTAGAATATAAAGAACAATTTGAAGAGATAATTTATTTTAAGAATAATATAGAATATCACATAAATAAAAAACTACTTTTTGAAAATTCAATTAAAAAAGATATTACAAATAAAGAATTACTATTATTAGAATTTTTATATGAAAATAAATCAAGAGTTAGTACAAAAGATGAAATAAAAAATGAATTATGGGAAGATAGTTTTGAAGCAACTGACTCTGCATTTAAATCATTACTAAATAAACTTAGAAAAAAAATTGGAAAAGAATCAGTAAAAAATATTTCAGGAGTTGGGTATCAACTTGAAACTATTTCGAATTAAGAGGTATTATTATATTAAACCTTGCTCCATCTAAATAATTTTCTACTAAAAGTCTTCCATTCATATTATTTTCAATAATTATTTTTGACATAAAAAGTCCTATTCCTGTACCATTTGATTTTTCTTGAGTAAAAAAAGGATCAAATATTTTTTCAATAGGCTTAACTTTTATTCCGCCTGCATTATCAGTAATTTTAACTATTGATTTTTTATCAATTTCATTTATATGTAATACTACTTTTGGATTTTTAATCTTTCTTGAAATCAATGCATCTCTTGCATTTGTTAAAATATTTATCAATACTTGAGAATACTCATTTTTTAATCCATATATCTGAGAATTTTTTTGTACTATTATTTCTAATTTTATATTATG
>NZ_JBGUES010000261.1:0-2178 GCF_041821165.1 Poseidonibacter sp.
CCAGAGGATTTTGGATTTATCCTTGATGATAATTATTGTAATGGAAAAATTCAAACAATTAGTCACCAAAATATTAAAAATAAATTCCTTTTTCAAAAAGATGAAATCTATTTAGTTCCAGGTTTTTATGGTATCACAAAAGATAATGATATTTCAGTTATGAGTAGAGGTGGTTCTGATTTAACTGGTGGAGAATTAGCTTATGCACTTGATGCTGATATTTATGAAAATTGGACTGATACAGATGGAGTTTATGAAGTTGACCCAAGAGTAATAAAAGGTGCAAATGTTATACCAAGGCTTACTTTTAAAGAATTAAGACTTCTAAGTTCAAAAGGTTTTAACGTATTTCATTTTAATGCAATGTTAAATTGTAAAAAAGGAAAAATTCCTATTAATATTAGAAATACAAATAATCCTGAGCATAAAGGGACATTGATTTTAAATGAAAGAGTTCCTATGGAAGATTTAGTAGGAATTGCTAAACTTGATAATATGGCAGCTATTCATATTCAAAAAGATATGTTAGGTGATGAAATAGGTTTTACAGCAGAGCTTTTAAAAATATTTGGTGAATATAATGTTAATACTTATCATTATCCAACAGATAAAGATGATATTTCTATATTAGTAGATCAAGAAGACTTAAAAGGAAATATAAATAATTTAAGAAGAGATATAGAAAGAAGATTAAGTACAAATAACATATATGTTAGTTACAATCTCTCTATAATAACTCTAGTGGGTATTGGATTAAGACAAAATACCTTTACTATAGTTGATGCTATTTCTGCGTTAAAAGAGAATAATATATCTTTTGATATGTTTGATATGAGTCCATCTAAGATATCTTTTCATATTGGGGTATCACAAAATGTAAGTGATATTGCACTAGAAACACTTTATAAAAATCTTTTAAAAATTTAAAACAAAAAAGCCCCAAGGATAATAATGAAAAAATATATACTTATGTTTTTTATCATAACTATAAGTTTATTTGCTAATGAAGCTAAAATACAAAAAAGTGTAAATAATTTAAAAAAACCGTTATTTACACCTTTTGTTGAAAACTATATCTTACATGAGATTAAGCAATTAAGAGAAGAAAATAGAGATTTAAAAGTTGAATTACATAAAACAATTGCAAAAAAAGAGATTGATATATCTACAAATGTAATCAACTATGCAACATCTACAATAAATAATATGTTTTATATTATTGCAGCAGCGAGTTCTATTCTTGTAATTATTGGTTGGTCATCTATTAAAGATATTAATGAAAAGATTAGAACAGTAGTTGATGAAAAAACTTCTAAGACAATACAAAAGTATGAAGATAGAATGTCTATTTTTGAAAAAGATTTACAAAAAAGAGCTAATCAAGTAAAACAAAATGAACAAGAAATAGAAAAAATGAATACTATTCACTCACTATGGCTTAGAGCATCACAAGATTCAACTCCAACTGGAAAAATTGAAGCTTATGATGAAATCCTTGAACTAAGACCGGATGAAGTTGAAGCCCTAGTTTATAAAGCTGATGCTGTTCTTGATTTAGGAGAAGCAAACTGGTCATTGAATTTAACAAATCAAGCTTTACTAATAGATAAAGAGTATGCAAATGCATATTATCAAAGAGCTAAAGCATCTGCTGTTTTAGGATATGAAGAGAATGCAATTATTGACCTTGAAAAAGCAATAAGTTTAAATGAAGAGTATATTTCTAAAATTGAAGATGAAAAAGAGTTTGCTGTAATCAAAGATATTGATAGAATTAAAAAATTATTTACTGCTTTATCAAAAGTTTAATTAACATAAAATACACAAAATACTATAATCCAGAAATAAGGATTTAAGAATGAAAAATATATCAATAAAAATGAAGCTAATTGCTTCGTTTAGTATTATTGTAATACTCGTTATGTTACTTGCAGGTTATAGTAATTATGGTATGACAAAAATAGGTCATGGATTTACAGATTATAGGCAAATGGCTAAAGGTAGTGTATTAGCAGGAAGAGTTCAGGCTCATATGTTAATGGTACGAATGAACGTAAAAGATTACCTAAAGACTATGTCTGAAAAAGATATAAATCAATTTAATGAGTATTATAAAGAAACTGAAGAGTTTATTGATATTGCTATAAAAGAAATTACAGCTCCACAAAGAGCTATTAT
>NZ_JBGUES010000262.1:0-2158 GCF_041821165.1 Poseidonibacter sp.
TCTTTTATATCTCTTGTTCTTAAAATCTGTGCTTTTTGTTTTAACTCTTTTATATTTTTATCATTGTTTTTTTCATTTAAAATATTTTCTTGTGTATTTAAAATAAGTATCTCAAATCTTTGCACTTCATAATCACTAGAATCTTCAATATATTCACAAATTGTATTAATATCACTAAACATATCATCACTTATAAAATCCAAAGAGTTTTTTTGTAAGTCTTGAATTAAGTGCTTGTGTTTTTTTACATTGTATGCTTTTGCATTAATATTAGAAATTTGTTGTTTTACTATACTTTGGATATTCTCTTTTAGACTATCCTCTTCCAAGTTCATTAGAAGTTTAACTCTTTTTAAAAATAACCGCTCTTTTAGAGATTTAGTATTACTTGGTTTTAAACCTTCACTATTTACTCCAAAGTATGTAAAGTTTTGACAAAAATCAAATATTTTAAAAGAGTCTTTATCAACACCTACATCAAATATATCAGGGCATAGTCTTGTACCACGTCCTATCATTTGCCAAAATTTTGTTTTTGATTTAATTGGCTTGAAAAATACTAAGTTTAATATTTCAGGTACATCAATACCAGTATCAAGCATATCAACACTTATAGCTATTTGTGGATTTTTAGATGGGTTTTTAAAATCATCTAATAATGAATCAACATGTGCTATTTCACTATGTATAATTTGTGCTATTTCGCTAATACTTGGATATTTTAAATCAAAAACTTGTTTTATAAATTCTGCGTGTTTTTGGTTTTTTGCAAATATTATAGTTTTTCCTATTTTATTTCCATCTTCTATTTTTAGACCATGATTAAAAAGATAATCTAATACTTTTTCATTTGTTTCTTTGTTTAGTATTCTTTTGTTTATCTCTTTTGCATCAATATTCTTTTTATCATCTTCTAGTTCTTCATCAAATTCATTTTCGAACTTTTCTTCAAACTCTTCTTTTTCATCATTTGATAAATCAGCATAGTTAATACCACGGGAAACAATCCCTAAATCAATCTCGAAAGCATTAAAATTCACTAGATATTCATCTTCTATGGCTTGGTCTAGTGTATATGAGTCTGTTGGTTCTTCAAAATCTGTTTGAAAAAACTCATAAGTATTTCTATGAATCTCTCCTGTTGGAGTAGCAGTAAGTCCTAATACTAAAGAGTCAAAATACTCAAATATTGCTTTGTATTTTTTATATATACTTCTATGTGCTTCATCTACTATGATTAAATCAAAGAATGCACTATTGTATTTGTCTTTTTTTATTAGATTATGTACTGTTTCGTATGTTCCAAAATGCATACGATTTTGTAAATCTTTTTCAAGTACTAGATTAACAGATGTTTCACTCAAATACTCATCAAAATTTTTACGTGCTTGTTTTACAAGCTCTTTTCTATCTGCTAAAAAAAGAACCTTTCTTATCCATGAGGCTTTTAATAATACATCTGTAATACTAGCTGCAACTCTTGTTTTTCCAGATCCTGTTGCCATTACTAATAAGGCTCTTGATTTCTTGCTTTCGTAGTTTTTTAGAACATTTTTTATTGCTCTTTTTTGATACCCTCTATTTGTAATATCATTATTTATTTCAAATTTGGAAGGGATATTTTTTTTGATTGATTCTAATTTATTTAAAGCTCGTAAAAGTTCGTCTTTTGGAAAAAAGCTATGTATTTCTCTAAAAGGATAAAGTTCATTTTTATACTCAATAACTCTCCCATTTGTTACAAAGATTAAAACTTCATTTCCAAACTTCTTTTTTAAGGCATTTGCATAAACTTGGGCTTGGTGTTTTCCTTTGTTTACATCTGCACTTGTTCTTTTTGCTTCTATTACTGCTATTGGTATATCATCATTCCAAATAACATAATCAGCATAGCCAAAAGAGCCATCTTCAAGTACTAGCTTATATTCTGTATCTTTGCCATTTTTGAAGTTTTTTACGTCATATCCAGCTTCAAATAACTCTAAATCTATTAAGTTTTCTCTTGTAGTTTTTTCATCTATATTTTTTACTTTGATGACTTTTTGTTTTTTATTTTGTTTTTCTTCTGGGCTTTTTAATTCTAGGGCTGCTTTTAGTTTTTCTAGTTCTTTTACTAAGTTTTCATTTTCTTCTAGGAGTTTTTGTTCTTCGTTTGTTT
>NZ_JBGUES010000263.1:0-2152 GCF_041821165.1 Poseidonibacter sp.
GTATAAGCTTATACTTATACTATATTTAGAAAAAATCATTTAATTGTGCTTTTAACTTCTTTGGTAAATGTGCATATACCATCTCTCTTTTAGCTATTAATTTATTATTTTCATAAATTTCAGTATTTAAAGTTAAGCTTTTTGTTTTAAAGTTTATTAATTTAATAGTTTGATTATTCTCTTCAAATGAAAGATTCATATTTTTTAAATCAACTAATGATTGCTTCTTCTTCGCCATCTTTTACCTTTTTTTTCCTAATTATAATAATTTATTCTTAATAAACTATATTTGAACTTCCATAAGATATAATGTTTTCTTATTTAATACATATATTTTATGATTTACAAAGGAATACTAAATGATACCAAGAGTTTATATGACAAAAGAAAGATTTGAAAAAGAATTAAAAGAGGGTAATATGCCTCATAAAACTTATGAAGAATATATTGCTTCTGTTAATAAAGTTTATGATGAATTAGAATCACATAATGATGATGAAGCACAAGAAGCACAAGATAAAAGTAAATAGGGGAATATGATGGATTTTAGATATATAGGAAAAAGTGGACTTAGAGTATCTTCAATTTGTATGGGAACTATGACTTTTGGTTCTACAACTACTAAAGAAGAAGCATTTAAAATCATGGATAAGGCTTATGAAAGAGGAATAAACTTCTTTGATACAGCAGAACTTTATCCTGTTCCTCCAAAAGCAAATACAGCAGGAATTACTGAAGAATGGGTAGGGGATTGGTTAAAAACAAAAAGTAGAGATTCTATAATATTAGCTACAAAAGTTGCAGGTGCAGCTTCTGGTTGGTTTGTTCCACCTATTAGACATGGTCTTACTGCAATTGATTCTTTTCATATTAAAAGAGCAGTTGAAGGAAGTCTTAAAAAACTAAAAACTGAATATATAGACCTTTATCAAATGCACTGGCCTGATACTATTGTTCCTATTGAAGAGAGTATGAAAGCTTTTGATGAACTTGTACGTGAGGGAAAAGTAAGATACTTAGGAACTTCAAATGATTCAGCTTATGGACTTACAAAAGCAAATGAAGCTTCAAAATATAATAATCTTGCAAGATTTGAATCTATTCAAAATAATTTTTCTTTATTAAACCCAAGATTTTTGGATGAATTAGCAAATGTTTGTAGAAGAGAAAATATTTCACTTCTTCCATATTCTCCAATTGCAGGTGGAGTTTTATCAGGAAAATATAACGCAGGACTTTATCCACAAGATTCAAGATTTGGTATTTATATGGCAAATCAAAGTAAAAGAGTTCAAGCAATGGCAACAAGATTTGTAAATGATAAAACTATAGAAGCTACAAAAAGATATGTAATACTTGCAAAAGAGTATGGGATTTCACCTGTTACTTTAGCAGTTGCTTATTCTAAGCATTTTGATTTTGTGGCTTCTACTATTATTGGAGCAAGAGAATTATCTCAATTAGATGAGTCATTGGCAGCTTTTGATTTTATAATTGACGATGAACTAATGAAAAAAATAGAAGAGATTCAAAAAGATATCTTATACCCAATGGGTTAATAGACTATAAACCCTAACTTTAGGGTTTATGGCTAATGCTTAAACTGCTATTATTTACAACTAAACACTAATCTTAAATTGACAAAACTACGATAATCATATATAATGTAATATATAAAGGATATCAAATGACACAAATAGAAATTAGTAAATATTTAGATATACCATTGACAACATTGAATGATTGGAAAAAAGAGGATAGTAATAGAAATAAATTATACCAATTATTGATAAATCTTGATAAGGAAGAAGTTTTATCTACATTTAATAAAAAAACTAAACATAGATTTTTTCATATATTAAATAGAAATGTTGATGATAGTTCAAAATCAACGTTTGATGATATAAAAAAAGCTTTTAGTAAAAAAAATTATCATGAAGCAACTATTAAAGAGCAAACAATTTATGCAAAGTTTTTTAAAGAGTTAGAAGTTGATGAACTAGATGATTTTATTAAAACTTTTAATGTTTCTAAAAGAGATATAAAAAGTATTTATATTTCAAGCCCATTTAGAAGTCTAAGTGGTGTTGCTAAGAATTGGGATAAAAGATTTAGGTTAAAACATATTACTATTAATATTGAACATAAAAAG
>NZ_JBGUES010000264.1:0-2152 GCF_041821165.1 Poseidonibacter sp.
TAACTCTTTAAATGGAACATTTGTACTAATATCAGCAGCATTACAAAAAGCTGTAAGCATTTTGAAATAAAAACCTTTATTAAATCCATAGATTACTTTTACGGCACCATCTTCAATTGTTAGTTCTTCATTTATTACTTTTTTTAAATCAAGTGCATATCTAATTCCTAAACCATCACAAGAAGTACAAGCACCTTTTGGTGAGTTAAATGAAAATGATAAAGGTTCAAGTGGTTCAAATGAAATTTTACAATCAAAACAAGCCATATGTTCAGAATAATGAATATGTTTTTCAACACCAACATCTTCATGATTTAAAATCTCAATTTCTAATTCACCAAAACTCTCTTTTAGACCCTTTTCTACATCTTGAGCAATTCTTTCTTTGTTTTCTTCTTTTACTACAACTCTATCAATTACAACTTTTATTGTATGCATTTTACTTTTTTCAAGTTCAATTTCTTCATCAAGTCTAGCCATAACACCATCAATCATAGCTCTTACATAACCTTTTGAACGAAGAGATTCTAAAAGATCTGCAAAAGTACCTTTTTTTCTATTTATAAGTGGTGCTAATATTACAATTTTTGAGTTTTCAGGAAGTGTTAAAACTTGATTAATTACATCACTTGCACTCATTTGTGAAATTGGTTCATTACATTTATGACAATGCTGTTTCCCAACTCTTGCGTATAATAGTCTTAAATAATCATACACTTCTGTAATTGTTCCAACAGTTGAACGTGGATTTTTTGAAGTTGTTTTTTGATCAATTGCAATTGCAGGAGTTAATCCTTCAATTCTTTCAACATCAGGTTTTCCTACTTTATCTAAGAATTGTCTGGCATATGCAGAAAGTGACTCTATATATCTTCTTTGACCTTCTGCATAAAGCGTATCAAAAGCTAGTGTAGATTTACCCGAACCTGATAGTCCTGTAAACACAATAAGTTTGTTTTTTGGTATTTCTAAATTAATATTTTTTAAGTTATTTTCACAAGCGTTGAATATTTTTATGCTATCTGTCATTTTTATATTACCTTTAAAATTTTGAAGCTGTTATTATAGGATAGATTACTTAATAGTAAATTGAAAATTCACTCATTTTACAAATGAATAAATAGATTCTTTTATATAAAATATGATTTAATCATAGCCATATAATATTTAGTTTTTGTAAATAAATTTATAAAAAGAATAAATTATGAGTTTTTAACTATTTTTAATAAGTAATAATGTTAGTATTATACAAAATTATTTAAAAAGTTATTAAAAAAATGCAAAGTAAAAATACCTATATTATTGGCGATGTTCATGGAGAATATGAGACTTTAATTAAACTAATAAACAAAATTCCTAAAAATAGTAAAATTATATTTGTTGGAGATTTAGTAGATAGAGGATTAAAATCAAAAGATGTTATAAAATTTATAAGAGATAATAAATATAAATGTGTTTTAGGAAATCATGAAGAGTTTATGATTTCATTTGCTAAAAGTTTAAAAAAAGATTATGCAAATATTGCTAGATCAAATAGTTTCTATACTTGGATAACAAAAGGTGGAAAACAAACCTTATTATCTTATGGTTTAATAAAAATAGATAATGATGATGGTAGACTATATTACATAGATGATGAAAAAAAACTACAAGAGTTTTATGACGATGTAGAATGGTTAAAAACACTTCCTTTATATATTAAAATAGAAGATATTAAAAAGCATAATAAAGAAATTGTTATTTCTCATGCTAGTATTGCAAATATATGGGAAACAATTAAAAATAAAAATAAGCAAGATATATTAAAAGAAAATATTCTCTGGTCAAGAAAAGAACCAAAAGATGATGTTGAAATATTTAATATTTTTGGTCATACAGTAGTTAAAGAAGTTAATACAAAAAAACACTTTATTGATGTTGATACAGGATGTCACTATTTAGAAAAAGGTTTTGGAAAACTTAGTGCTTATTGTTTACAAACAGATGAAGTTATAAGTGTAAAAAAGGATAGAAGTTGAATAGATTTATAAGTAGTTTTGAATATAACAACAATACATATCACTATTGTGATTTAAAAAAAGTTTTTCAGTATTATCCTATTTTAAAAAAATTACCTAAATGTTTGAAGATATTACTTGAAACAAATATTACA
>NZ_JBGUES010000265.1:0-2082 GCF_041821165.1 Poseidonibacter sp.
GAATTATTTAACTTTACATGTGGGTGCTGGGACTTTTAAACCAGTTGATGCAGAAGATATTTTAGATCACCCAATGCATAGTGAATATTTTGAAATTGGAAGAGAAGCAAAAAAAGCTTTGAATAATGCTAATAAAACACTTGCTGTTGGTACAACTGTAACTAGAACAGTTGAGTATTATTCTAGAACAAATATGATTCAAGGTGAATGTGACCTATTTTTAAATCCATCTAATAAACCTATAAAAGTTGATCATTTACTTACAAATTTTCACCTTCCAAAATCTACATTAATTATGCTAATTGCAGCATTTGTAGGTTTAGAAAAAACACTAGAAATATATGAAGAAGCTATAAAAGAAAAATACAGATTTTTCTCTTATGGTGATGGAATGTTAATAATATAAAGAGGAATTTTAAATATGGCATATTATGTATTATTTGATACAGAAACAACAGGTAATCAAGAAGAAGATAAAGTTATACAATTTGGTGGTATGGTAATTGATCAAAAAGGGAAAGTTGAAGCTTTTGATGAATTGTGTTCTACAAATATTGATATTAAATTAGAAGCAATGGAAGTTCATAATATTACTCCCGATTTATTAGTTAATAAACCAATTGCAACACAAACATCTTTTTACCAAAAATTAGAAGAGCTTAATAATAATGAAAACTATCTAATAGCTCATAATATTTCTTTTGATATGGGAATGATTAAAAAAGAAGGTTTTGTAAATCAATATCAACTAATTGATACATTAAGATGTGCTAAACATTTATTTCCTGATTTGCCTTATCATAGACTTCAATATTTAAGATATGCTTTAGATTTATATAAAACAGAAGAACAAGAAGCTTCAAGACATAATATTACTATAAAAGCCCATGATGCCTTAGGTGATGTTCTTGTTATGAAACTATTTTTATCAAAACTTGTTGTTAAATGTAGAGAAATTTATCCTGATTATAATCCTATTGAAAAATTAGTTGAACTTACTAACACACCTGTATTTATAAAAACTTTTAAGTTTGGTAAGCATAAGGGTAAAGATGTGAGTGAAGTTGCAAAAGAAGATTCAGGATATTTAAACTGGATGAAAAAGAATATGGATTTAGATGAAGATTTAAAATATACTTTAGATAAAGTATTAGGTGATTCTGACTCTTATTAAATTTTAGTCTTTGATATTATTTAGATATATTATATTTAAGTAATTGATAAGATTTAAATGAAAAATAAAATTTGAAGTTGAAAATAGTTTTTAGAAGAAATGAGTAGGAATAAATTCCTACTCATTGGAATAATTAAAGAATAGTAACGTTTTGAGCTTGAGGACCTTTTTGACCTTCACCAATCTCGAAAGAAACTTTTTGACCTTCTTCAAGAGAAACTCTACCGTATCCAGTGTTGTTTATTTGTCTGAAGTGAACAAAAACATCGTCCCCACCATTTTCTTGTTGAATAAAACCAAAACCTTTTTCACTATTGAACCATTTAACTGTTCCATTAACTTGATTTGCCATTGCAAATTCCTTTTGTTGTAAATACACTCTATCTCTAGAGTGGTCGAAATTATAACGTAAACTAGTAATTCTAGACCATTCTGCGAGGAATAAACTATAATAATATTTTACAATTGTCTTTCAATGCGATTATTATATCTTAAAAAAATAAAAAATGCAAATGATTATTCCATTTTGTGATTTTTCTTTACTTTTTGCTCAAACTACTCATATTTAGGCCTTTTCATCTCTTTTTTTATTTTCTATATATAAAAATGTTTTGCAATCTAAATTTTGAGTTCATTTTTAGTATACTTGCATTTAAATTTTAAATACAAAAGAAAGGTACAAATGTACAACCCAATATCATGCGAATTTTTTGATCAATTAAATGTTGCAATGCAAAGAAAAATTCCTTCAACAATAGTATATTTTAAAGATGAAAATTTAGAAGAAAAACTTACTATAAAAGGTCTTGTAGCTACTATGGAAGTTATAGATGGAATTGAATTTTTAGTTTTAAATACAAAAGAAAAAATAAGACTTGATTTAGTAATCACTTTTAATGGCAAAAAAC
>NZ_JBGUES010000266.1:0-2036 GCF_041821165.1 Poseidonibacter sp.
TTCGTAAATCTCTAATCAATGATTTAAAAGCACCATTTGATACTTGATTATTCCAAATATTATATTCTATCTCTTCATAAGTGATAATTCTATTTGGATTTTTAATAAATAAGTTTATAAGTAAACTCTCTTTTTTAGTTAGGATATAAGATTTATCATCTTTTATTATGCTTTGAGTTTGAAAATTAAAAAAGACTCCCTTTGCAAGTTTTACATTACTATAAATTCTTCTTTCAATAATTTCCATTGCTTTTGCTAGTGATGAAGTTAATAACTCTTTAGTAAAAGGTTTGATTATATATTTTGTTAAATATAATTCCATTAAATCAAGAAGATAATCATTTTTTGTATTTTTAGTAAGGATGATAAATGCAGTCTTTATATCATCCTTTCTAATTTCTTGTAAAAACTCAACAAAAAGATTGTCTTTAAAATCGCTATCAATTATGATTAAGCAAGGAGAGTGTTCTTTATATTGGTTCATAGATTCTTCAGCAGTAGAAGCATAAATAACTTTTTGAACTGTTTTTTCTAAAACAGTATTTACTTTATGAATATCATCTTTACTTGTATTTGTATAATTTTCATTTACATATAAAACTAATAAATCATCTAACTGCATTTAAAAAACCTTATAAAAGTTCTAATATTGAATCTGTAGTTTCTACTTTTGCATATGCAAACTCTAAAGAAGCCATAAATGAGGCATGAACCATTTTTGCAGGAATTACAATATCATTAAATTCTAAATCATGTGTAGCACAAGCATCATGTGCAACAAAACAATTATAACCATAATCACTAGATGCTCTAACAACTGCATCTATGCAAATATGTGTCATTGCACCAACAATTATAATATTTTGCGCTTGCAATTTATCTAAAATCTCTTTTAAATTTGTATTTTTAAAAGAATTAACTTCATTTTTTAAAACTTCAAACTCACCCTCTTTTGGAAGAAGAGTATTATGTATTTTAGCACCAGTTGAATTTTGAGTAAAAAAAGCTGCATCTTCATTTAAAAATTCATGTTTAACATGAACAATATTCATTGATTCTTTTCTAAACTTTTCTAATAATTTTAAAGCATTAGAAGCTGCAAGTTCTGTACCTTCTAATTTCCATTTGGCACCATCAAAACTTGGGAAGTAATCGTTTTGAAAATCAATTAATAATAAGACTGTATTTTTCATATTTTTCCTTTATTTTTAATAGAAAAAAGTATACAAATAAATTGTAGGAAAAAAGAAGGATTAAAATAATTTTTAAAAAGGTAAGTAAATTTTATCAATAAGTTCTTGATATTCTAAATTAACATCAGAATCACAAGTAATTCCACCACCACTTTTATAAAATTGTTCTTTAGTTTTATTTTGCTCAATAAATCTAATCATTACAGCAGTATCAAGTGAAGTTCCATCAAAAACACCAAAAATACCAGTATAAAAATCTCTATCATAATTTTCACAATCTTTTAAAATCTCAATAGTTTTTTTCTTTGGTGTTCCAGTTATTGAACCAGCAGGAAGCATTGATGTTAAAATTGTTCCAATTCTTTTATTCCAGTTTTCTTCTAAATGACCTGAAATTTTAGAACTTACTTGCAATAACTTTTTATTACCTGCATTTATTTTTTCAATATATCTAAATTTCTCTACTTTAACTTTTGTTGATACAATTCCTAAATCATTTCTTAGTAAATCCACAACCATTGTATGTTCAGCCATCTCTTTTATATCGCCTAAAATTTTAGCTTGTGCATTTGGTATTTTTGCATCAATAGTTCCCTTCATAGGATATGTATAAATCTTATTTTTTTTAATTTCTACAAATCTTTCAGGAGAAAAACAAACAAAGTTGTCATTTTTATTTTGATATCTTAATTTAAATCGTGCATTTACTTTTTCATAAATTTCATCAAGTGTAAAATTTGTTTCAATTTTTGTTTTAGAAGTTAGATTTAAAAGGTATGTATTACCATTTCTAATCTCATTTTGTAAAAAATCAAACTTCTTTTTATACTCAAAAAATGAAAT
>NZ_JBGUES010000267.1:0-2018 GCF_041821165.1 Poseidonibacter sp.
CTATAAATTTTGAAATTAGTATTAACGTAAGTATGATTGAAAGTATTTCTAACAAGTAAAACCCTTGATATTTAATAATATTTTATTTTACTATGATTTATCTAATTTTAGGTTACAAATACAGTTTTTGATTTTTTTGTAAGATTGATAAATTAGATTATTCTGCTACATTTTTTAAATACTATTGAAAATATAAAAATAAAACAAAAAAAAAGGTAGAACATGAAAAGTATAACTATTAAAATGAAATTAATCATTGCTTTTTCTTTAGTAACTATATTAGTTGCTTTTTTAGGTTTTTATAGTATTTCAGGTATTGGAAAAACTTCCAATGGTTTTGTAGAGTATAGAGAAATGTCAAAAGGTTCTATCTTATTAGGACAAGTTCAGACTAATATGCTCTTAGCAAGAATGAGTGTTATAAATTATCTACAAAATGCTAAACAAAAAGATTTAGATAACTTTAACAATTCTTTTAATAAAACTCATGATTTTGTAAAACAAGCATTAAAACAAATAAATAATAAAGATCATAATATTTTAATTAAAAACTTAGATACTCAATTAAAAGAGTATAAAAATCACTTTAATAAGATAGTAGAATTTTTAAAAAGAAGAAATGAACTTGTTTCTAATGTTCTTGATGTTAATGGTAAAAAAATTGAACAAATTTTAACAAAAGCTATGTCAGATAGCCAAGAAAGTAAAGATTATAAAAATGCTTCAGAATTAGGAAAAGCAATTAGAGCCTTACTTTTATCAAGACTTTATACAGCAAAATTTTTAGATTCAAATAGTGAAGATCAATATAATAGAGTGCAAAAAGAGTTTATATCTTTACAAAAAGATTTAAGTACTATTAAAAAAGAGACAAGTGACAAAAATATAGTTCAAAACTTAGATAAAGCTATTACTCTTATTGAAAAATATAAAACAGCTGTAAGCGATGTTCATAATATAATTAGAGAAAGAAATGATATTATTCAAAATGGTTTAATCAAAGTTGGATTAGATATTACAAAAACATCAGATAAAGTTAAGTTGCTAATTAAAAAAGAACAAGATACTATTGGTTCAAATGTATCTAATTTAAATAGCTCAATACAAAATATTACTATGATTATTGCAGTATTAATTTTAATAATCTCAATAGTTTTAGCAATACTTATTCCAAGAAGCATATCAAAATCAATTGATAATTTTCAAGATGGATTAATAAACTTTTTTAAATACTTAAATAGAGAAAAAAGTGATGTTAATTTATTAGATGACTCTTCAAAAGATGAACTTGGACAAATGGCAGCAGTAGTTAATGAAAATATTGAAAAAACAAAAATAAATGTAGAAGAAGACCGCGCATTTATCGATGAAACAATAAAAGTATTATCAGAATTTGAACAAGGTGACTTAACTCAAAGAATTAAAATAAAAGTTCAAAACCCTGCTTTAATGTCATTAGAAAAAGTTTTAAACTCAATGGCAAGTAATATTGAAGTAAATATTGATAATGTTCTAACAGTTTTAGAAGAATTCTCAAATTATAACTATATGAATAAAGTTGATGTTGCAAATGTAAAAAACCAATTACTTCAATTAGCAAATGGTGTAAATAGTTTAGGTGATTCTATTACGCAAATGCTTGTAGAAAATAAACAACTTGGCTTAACACTAAATAATTCATCAAAAAAACTACTTACAAATGTAAATAAACTAAATGATTCATCAACAGAAGCTGCAACTGCTTTAGAAGAAACAGCAGCAGCTTTAGAAGAAATAACAGGAACAATTGTAAGTAATACAGAACATGTATTAGAAATGTCAAGTTTTGCAAATAAAGTTATTCAATCAGCAGAAGAAGGTACAAATCTTGCAAATCAAACAGGTAAATCTATGGATGAAATAAATGACCAAGTAACTGCTATTAATGATGCAATAGTTGTGATTGATCAAATTGCATTTCAAACAAATATATTATCACTAAATGCAGCTGTTGAAGCAGCAACAGCAGGAGAAGCTGG
>NZ_JBGUES010000268.1:0-2015 GCF_041821165.1 Poseidonibacter sp.
TATTTTTATATCAGCAATTATGAAAAATGAGAAAGTTAAAATTAGTATAAAAGATAATGCAAAAGGAATACCAATAGAAGTTTTACCAAGAATATTTGAACAATATTTTACAACAAAACATAAAAATGTAGGAATAGGGCTTGGACTTAGTATGACATATAATATAATTGTTGAAGGAATGAATGGAAGTATTGCTGCTGTAAATGAAGAATATTCATATAATCAACAGAATTATATAGGAGCTAATTTCATTTTAACACTACCTTTGTCTTAAAAATTAACAATTTGATATATTTACCAAAACCTTTAGAAAGTTATGCTAAAATCCATTTATGACACCATTTAAAGTACACTCAGATTATACTCCAGCAGGAGACCAACCAAGGGCTATAAAAGAACTTAGCGATTCAATTAATGCAGGTAACCAATATAACACTCTTTTAGGAGTTACAGGTTCAGGTAAAACATTTACGATGGCTAAAGTAATTGAAAAAACTCAAAGACCAACACTTATTATGACTCATAATAAAACATTAGCAGCACAGCTATATAGTGAGTTTAAACAGTTTTTTCCAAATAACCATGTTGAATATTTTATTTCATACTACGATTACTATCAACCTGAAGCTTATATACCAAGAAGCGATTTATTTATTGAAAAAGATTCATCAATAAATGAAGAACTTGAAAGATTAAGACTAAGTACTACAGCTTCACTTTTATCTTTTGATGATGTTATTGTTATTGCATCAGTTTCTGCAAACTATGGTTTAGGAAACCCAGAAGAGTATCAAAAAATGGTACAAAAAGTTGAAGTTGGTTTTGAATATTCGCAAAGAGCATTTTTACTTAAACTTGTAGAAATGGGGTATAAAAGAAATGATAAGTTCTTTGATAGATCAGATTTTAGAGTAAACGGTGATGTTATTGATATTTATCCAGCTTATTTTGAAGATGAATTTATTAGAATAGAATTTTTTGCTGATGAAGTAGAATCAATTACTCAACATGAGTATTTAACAAATAATAAAACAAAAGATTTAGATGAGGTAACTATTTATTCTGTAAATCCATTTGTTGTTTCAAATGATAAACTAGCAGTTGCTGTTAAAAAAATAGAAGAAGAGTTACATGAAAGACTTGCAAATTTAAAAGAAAATGATAAATTAGTTGAACACCAAAGATTAAAACAAAGAGTAGAGTTTGATTTAGAGATGATTGAAGGAACTGGAATGTGTAAGGGAATTGAAAACTATGCACGTTATTTAACAGGTCAAGAACCTGGTGAAACTCCATATACTTTAATGAACTATTTTGAACAAATAAAAAAAGACTTTTTACTTATTGTTGATGAATCACATGTTTCATTACCTCAATTTAGAGGAATGCATGCAGCTGATAGAAGTAGAAAAGAGGTTTTAGTTGATTATGGATTTAGACTTCCAAGTGCTTTGGATAATAGACCTTTAAAATTTGATGAGTTTATTCATAAAGCACCATCATTTTTATTTGTAAGTGCAACACCAAATGAGTTAGAAGTAAATTTAAGTTCAGTAGTTGCAGAACAAATTATTAGACCAACTGGTTTACTTGAGCCTATAATTGATATTATGGATAGTGAACATCAAGTTGAAAAACTTTATGATGAAATCAAAAAAGTAATAGTAAAAGATGAAAGAGTTTTAATTACTGTTTTAACAAAAAAAATGGCAGAAGAGTTAGCTTCTTATTACAGTGATTTAGGTATTAAAGTAAAATATATGCATAGTGAAATTGATGCAATTCAAAGAAACCATATTATTAGAGAGTTAAGACTTGGAGTGTTTGATGTATTAATTGGAATTAACCTTTTAAGAGAGGGCTTAGATATTCCAGAAACTTCACTTGTTGCTATTTTAGATGCGGATAAAGAAGGATTCTTAAGAAGTAGAACAGCACTTGTTCAAACAATGGGAAGAGGTGCACGAAATGAAAATGGAAGAGTTATCCTTTTTGCAAAAAGAATAACCGACTCG
>NZ_JBGUES010000269.1:0-1886 GCF_041821165.1 Poseidonibacter sp.
GTTCTAAAAATGTATTAAATATTAAAGAAAAAATCCAAAGTATAAATCTTACAAAAGATGGTCTTGATGAATTAGCTGATTTACAAAATGAACTTATTGGTGCTGCTTCATTAATCGAAGAAGAAATGAGTGCTGTTAGTTCTAAGCTAAAAAGTGGAAAAAGTAAAGTTGAAGAATTAGAAGAAAAAGTAAAAAGTTTAGAAGAAGAACTAAATAGAACAAAAAACGAAAGTATGACTGATCATTTAACTGGACTTCTAACAAGACGAGCTTATAGTAATGAAATAAGAAAAATAGAAAACTCTTATCAAAGAAATCATTCACAATATGCTGTTGTATTCTTTGACTTAGACCACTTTAAAAAAATAAATGATACTTATGGTCATGATGGTGGAGATGTAATTCTTAAAACTTTTGCAAAAGTTTTAGAAAAATGTACAAGAGAAAATGATATTGTTGGAAGATATGGTGGAGAAGAGTTTGTAGCTATTGTTCATTTTAATTTAAATAGAGAACTTTTACAATATTTAAAAAGAGTAAAAACAATTGTTACTGCAAATGATTTTAAATACAAAGATAAAAAAGTTAAAGTAACTTTCTCAGCAGGTGTTGCAATAAGAAGTAATCATGTTTCATATGCAAGTGCTATTCAAAAAGCAGATATGCTTTTATATGAATCAAAAAAGAATGGAAGAAATCAAATCAGAATAGAAGATGGACAAACTATTTCATAGTTTATCCTCTTCTTTTTTTTACTTAATTTTATAATCACCACTAATATCAGCCTCTGCTAATAAGTCTTCACTAAATTTAACAACTTTATTTCTACCTGTTTCTTTAGCATGGTAAAGTGACATATCTGCATATTTAATACATTTCCAAATACTATTACTATCAGTTGGGAAAACAGAACAACCAACACTTAGAGTTTTACTAAAAGTTGTACCTTGTGCTGAAATTTTTTCTTTTGAGAAATTAATTCTAATAGTTTCTGCAATTCTAGTAATATTTTCTAAATCACAATTATATAATAAAACTAAGAACTCTTCTCCTCCATATCTAATAGCAATATCAGAAGACCTAATACTATCTTTAATAACATTTGAAACAACTCTAATAGCATCATCACCAATATCATGTCCATAAGTATCATTAATCATTTTAAAATAATCTATATCAATCATTAAAATAGCATAAGATATTTTTGCTCTTGCTGCTTGTGGAATTGATACATCAGCAAATTCATCCAAGAATTTTCTATTATACATTCCTGTAAGTTGATCAACTCTTGCCATTAAATTAAGCATTTGCATTAATTTTTTACTTACAATTGCAGGTCTTGCTGTTGTAATATAATCTTCAATATCACTCATAATTGTTCTTACTCTAGAAGTTTCTTCTTTTGTTTTTGTTACAATTGTTGTTACTAAAGTTAAATCATTTGATATTGTATAAGGTGTACAAATATACTCACTACCTTCTAAGTTATATAGTTCACATGACTTAGCAAAGATACTTGAATCAACATTTGAATGAATTCTATTTGCTCGACATTCACCATTTATTACATCACAGTGAGACTCTTTTTCACTATATACAATTTTTTTATTTTTTGTTGAATTATCTATTTCAATAATTGAAAAGTCATCTAAACCAAATCTTTCTCTTAAAACATAAGCAATTCTATTATAGATATCTTCAAGCTCTTTATCATTTTCTATTGTTTGCTTAAATTTATAAATATCTGATAACCTTTCAATTGTATTATTGATATTTTTTAAAGGGTCTGTTTCTTTTACATAGTTTTTATTTTTGATAAAGATATAAACTTTTCTATCTAACTCTTCAAAAGTATGCTGAAGTTTTTCAAGCATAGTATTTAAAAG
>NZ_JBGUES010000270.1:0-1829 GCF_041821165.1 Poseidonibacter sp.
GAATTTGAAGCAGCACCCCCACTTCCAGCATATTTTTCTTCCATACTTTTTGGTAGTTGAAAACAGGTAGAATCCTTAATTCTAACTCTATCAAAATGATCTAAAAATTCCATTTTATCTTCACAACCAATATTTTCTTTTATAAATTTTTCAATTATCAATTTTATGAAACAAACTGATTTGTCGGTAAAGCGATCATTAATAGCCTGTTTGCTAATACTGATATTGTGTTTGTCTGCTGATTGGACTGATAAATCATTAAGGCTAAGTTTTTCATTATCAACTACAAGAGGTGCATTCATTGGTGGAATCATGGGTCTTACTACTGCTGTAGTTCTTGTAATCTTAGGTCCTGTTGTTTGGGTTTCTGTATTAGGAAATGCTGAAGCAATTTTCCCTTATAAACACCCTGCTTTATTCTCTGTTACTGTTGCATTTGTAAGTATTTGGTTCTTCTCAATTACTGATAAATCACAAAGAGCGAAAGATGAAATTCATGCTTTCGAAGCACAAAAAGTTAGAGCTGAAACTGGTTTTGGTTCTGATGGAGCTGTTGATCACTAGGTTTCTAAAACCTTTTGTTACTAAAGAGAACTTTTCTCTTTAGTAACTACACTTTTTTACACACTTCATTTAATAATAAATAAAATTTATCTTAATTTTTACAACTAAATATAATAATTTATATTCATATTTTATGTTACTTATCTACATTTTTCACACTTTTTTCACACTTTTTCTTCAAAAAAAATCTATTTTTCTTAAAATGCCAATGTATAATGAATTTCATTTTTCTAATTGCTATGTTAATGCTATGAATGAAGATTATTTAGTAATATTAGAAAAGAGTACAGAGTAATAACAAAAATATTATTCAAAAAAAGGAAGCAAAATGAACAACGAATTAGTTGAACGAATTGAATCTAATCCAAAATACCAAGAACTTATCTCTAAAAGAAAAAGTTTTAGTATTAAATTAGGTGTGTTTGTACTGGTAATGTTTTATGCATATATTTTAACTATTGCATTTAATAAAGAAATATTAGCTACGAAAATCGGTGATGGTCTTACAACTGTGGCATTCCCTATTGCTTTAGCAATATTAATAATCAGTTTTTTAACAACATTAGTTTATGTAAGAAGAGCGAATGGTGAATTTGAAGATTTAACAAATGAAATCAAAAAAGATGTAAAGGATTTAGTATAATGTTAAAAATTTTTGCATTAATTTCAATTTTAGCACTTAGCGCATTCGCAGCAGGTGATGCAACTTTTGAAGCTGTAAAAAGAGATCTTAATATTCCTGCGATTATTATGTTCTTTATTTTTATTGCTGGTACTTTAGGTATTACATACTGGGCTGCAAGAAAAACAAAATCAGCAAGTGATTTTTATACAGCTGGTGGAGGAATTTCAGGATTCCAAAATGGTTTAGCAATTGCTGGTGATTATATGTCAGCTGCTGCATTCTTAGGTGTATCTGGACTTATTTATTTAAAAGGTTATGATGGAGTTATCTATGCAGTTTCATTCTTAGTTGGTTGGCCTGTAATTTTATTCTTTATGGCTGAAAAGTTAAGAAACTTAGGTAAATTTACTTTTGCTGATATTGCAGCATATAGATTAGGACAAAAAGAGATTAGAACTTTAGCGGCGTTTGGTTCTTTATCTGTTGTTATTTTATATCTTATTGCACAAATGGTTGGAGCTGGAAAGTTAATTCAAGTTCTATTTGGAATGGAATATGAGTATGCTGTAATTCTTGTTGGTGTAATGATGATTATTTATGTTACTTTTGGTGGTATGCTTGCAACTACTTGGGTACAAAT
>NZ_JBGUES010000271.1:0-1811 GCF_041821165.1 Poseidonibacter sp.
AATAGGTTTTGCTACTTCATCAAAATCAAGTGAACCTTTAAAAGGTGGATTTGCTAAAATTAAATCATATTTTTCTTCTTCATTTTTATCAAACTTTGAAAGTGCATCTGTATTTAAAATATGTGCTGATTGGATATTGTGAAGCATCATATTCATAGATGCAATTCTTGCCATTGAGATATCAAAATCATTTCCATAAAAAAGATTTTCAAACTCTTTTGTATTTAAATCATCTTGAATTTCTGGTCTGTTTTCTTTTATGTATTCTATAGAGTTTATTAAAAATCCAGCAGTACCACAAGCGGGGTCGTAAATTTTGTATTCTTTTGTGATATTTGCATTTTTAAGCATTAGTTCTGTCATCATTTTAATAATATGACGAGGCGTTCTAAACTGTCCGTTTGTTCCAGCACTGGCTAGTTTTGAAAGTAAGTACTCATATAAGTCACCTTTGATATCTTTATCATCAAGATTAAGCTCATGAATCATATCCACAACTTTTTGTAGTAGTTTAGGACTTGGAATTAAAAAACTTGCATCTTTCATATAGTGAGCAAATGAACTTTGATTATCAGATAAGTTTTTTATAAATTCAAATACTTCATCTTTAAAAATTTTATACATATCATCTGATGTGTTATCTTTTAAAGAGTCCCATCTTAAATGTTGTTTATCTTCTGGAAATATATCTTTGATAGAGGAATCAAGTCTTTTCTTTTTTGTGATTTTCTTTTGAGCAGTATCTAAGCTTCGTATAAATATAAGGTAAGTAAATTGTTCAATAACTGTCAAAGGATTAGAAATCCCACCAGTCCAAAATGTTTCCCATATTTTATCTACATTACTTTTTAGTTCATTTGTTATCATTTATATCCATTTGCATTTTTTATTAAATTTTATGACATTTTACTAAAAGTTTATAAATAGAAAGCTTCAAAAAATAATATTTTTTGGATTTGTATCCCTAAAATATCCCCTCTTCTTTTAAAGAGTAAAATCCATCTTTAGTAAAAATCACATGGTCTAATAATCCTATTCCTAGTATTTTTGCAGACTCTTGTAATCTTTTTGTTATATTTATATCTTCACTACTTGCTTGAAGTGTATTACTTGGGTGATTATGTGCCACTATTATACTTGCACATCTTTTCTCAATTGCATAAGAGAATACTTCTCTTGGATGAACTAAGCTTTGATTTAGTGTGCCTATTGTTATGATTTTTTTATCTACTATATAGTTTGCACCATCTAAATATATAGCTAAAAAGTATTCTTGTTGTTTGTTTTTGTAGTCTTGAAGTTCTGCGTATACATCTTTTGCTGATGTTATTTTTTTATTTTGATTTTGGATTAGATATCTTTTTGATAGCTCTATTGCACTTAATATTTGGCTTGCTTTTGCTTTTCCTAAACCATGAATACGCAGAAGTTTCTCTAAGTTTAGTGTTTCAAACTCTTTATCTAGTATTTTGATAAGCTCTTTTGATAAGCTTATTACATCTTTACCTTTGATACCTGTACCTAAAATAATTGCCATTAGTTCATAATCTTTTAAAGATTGTGTTCCATTTTTTAAAAGTTTTTCTCTTGGTTTATCTAGGTTATTGAGTTTTTTGATAGTTTGCATAAACTTCTCCAAAAAGGGTATGGAAAAGTTTAGCTAATTTATTTAAATAATTAAATATTAGAAATAAGAAGTTTAAGTTTAGTGTATATTTTAAATATATAAAGATTTAACTATATAGATTATTCTTATAGTAGGTGTTAATATAAATGACATATTAAGTAATTATTATATAATATTTTTTAAG
>NZ_JBGUES010000272.1:0-1660 GCF_041821165.1 Poseidonibacter sp.
GTGCTGATATCTTAGGATTAACAAAAAGTTTAGAAGATGCTACTAATGAATTAGACTTTAATCAAGAAGGTAAATTTCCAGTTGATAATATTGTAATTAAAAATGCAACAAAAAACTATGAGGAATTTTTACAAGGTTATATGAAGGATTATGGTTATTATGACATCTTTTTAATTAATGCTAAAACAGGTCATGTTGTATATACAGCTGCAAAAGAGTCTGATTATGGTGCTAACTTAAAATATGGTACTTTAAAAGATAGTGGATTAGGTGAAGCATATACAAAAGTTATGCAAGAAAAAAGACCTGTATTTATTGATATGAAACCTTATGCTCCAAGTAATAATGAACCTGCGATGTTCATAGCTTCACCAGTTGTGACAAGTGGAGAAACTAAATCAATATTAGTTTATCAAATAAGTGATAGAGCAATTAATAGAATTATGCAATTTAGACAAGGTTATGGAAAATCGCAAGAAGATTATTTAGTTGGTTCTGATAAATTAATGAGAAGTGATAGCTTTTTAGATCCTAAAGGTCATTCATTAAAAGTATCTTTTGCAAATAATAAAAAAGTAAATACACTTGCAAGTAATAATGCACTTTTGGGAAAAGAAAATACAGAAGTTGTAATTGATTATAATGGAAATCCTGTATTATCAGCTTATAAACAAATATCAGTTGGACAAGATTTAAAATGGGCAATTTTATCTGAAATTGATGAAGAAGAAGTATTAAAAGCACCAAATGCAATTAGAAATATTATTTTAATTACTTCAATTACTTTATTGATTTTTGTTGTTCTTGGTGCTGTTATTACAATAAATAATGTTGTTGTAAAAAGATTACATAAATTCCAAGATGGCTTAGAAGGTTTCTTTAGATACGTAAATAGAGAACAATCAGATGTTCAAGAGCTTGAAACTGATAGTATTGATGAAATTGGACTTATGGCAAAAGTTGTAAATGAAAATATTGTAAAAGCAAAAAAAGGAATTGAAGAAGATAGGGCTGTTATTGATGAAACAATAAAAGTTTTAGGTGAGTTTGAACAAGGTGATTTAGTTCAAAGAATTCATACAAAAGTAAATAATCCTGCATTAAATGAATTAACAAATGTTCTTAATAATATGGGAACAAATTTAGAAAGAAATATTGATAATATCTTAGATGTTTTAGAGCAATTCTCAAATTATAACTATTTAAATAAAGTTGATAAAACAGGTATCAAAGAACACTTAGCTAAATTAGCAGATGGTGTTAATTCTTTAGGTGCTTCAATTACTCAAATGTTAGTTCAAAATAAGACAAATGGTTTAACGTTAGAGCAGTCTTCAAAAGTATTATTAGATAATGTAGATACTTTAAATAGATCATCAAATGAAGCAGCAGCTTCTTTAGAAGAAACGGCAGCAGCACTTGAAGAAATTACAGGGAATGTAAGTTCTACAACTGCTAAAATTGCACAAATGACTCAGTTTGCAGATAATATCACACAATCAGCAAATGAAGGTGAAGAACTTGCTTCTAAAACAACTTCTGCAATGGATGAAATAAATTCACAAGTAGCAGCTATTAATGAAGCAATTACAGTAATTGATCAAATCGCATTCCAAACAAATATTCTTTCACTAAATGCAGCCGTTGAAGCAGCAACAGC
>NZ_JBGUES010000273.1:0-1501 GCF_041821165.1 Poseidonibacter sp.
TAATTGGAGTAAAATCCAATATCCAATATTTAAAAGATTATATTATGGATATTGATTTAAATGGTTCTTTGGTTAAAAGAGTCATTGAAGTAATAAGCCTTAAAAATGTAGAAGCAAAAAATGTTATAAAAATTATTGATACTATTATTGGAAAGAAAAAATATATTGATCCAAATGCAAAACCATTATCTTCAGTTGATGAAGAATCAAACTCAATTGTTTTAATGGGACCATCTAATGAAATTAAATATGTAAAAGATTTATTAATGAAGCTAGATAAAGAAAAATCACAAGTTTATGTTCAAGCTAAAATTATTGAAGTAAATGATGATTTAGTTGATAAAATTGGTATCTCTTATGGTATTTTTGGAGGGAATGTTACTAGTAAAGGATTATCAACTTTTTCTACAAGCCTTAATGATGGTTCAGATTCTTTGAATATTGTAAAGTCATTCTTAGGTTTGGAATTAGGTGATATTTCATCAGGATTAGCATTAGGAGCATCTGTTAATCTTTTAAAACAAAATGGTGCTTTAGATGTTGTTTCTGAACCATCAATTTTAGCAATAAATAATAAAGAGAGTTCTATTTATGTTGGAGAAACAATCTCTATTAAAACTTCTTCAAGTATAACAGATGGTGGAACTTCAAATGAAAATTTTAAAAGAGAAGATGTTGGTCTTACTTTAAAAGTTAAACCAAGAATATCAAATAATAATAAGGTCACTTTAGAAATCAATGCTATATTAGAAGGTGTCAAAACTACACGTACCCTAAGTGGTAATGCAGATACTTCAAAAAAAGAGATAAAAACAACTGCTATTTTAAATAATGGAGAAAGCGTAATAATTGGTGGTTTAATTGAAAATAGAACTGAAATAATCAATCAAAAAGTTCCTTTGTTAGGAGATATTCCATTAATAGGAGAATTATTTAAAAATAAGTCATCTAATAAAAAGAAAAACAATTTAGTAGTAATTGTAACTCCTTATTTAATACCACAAACAAAAGATATTACATATGTAAGAAATAAATTATCAGAGTTGAAACTTTTGGAGGACAAATATTTACAAGACTCTTTACTTAGGTTAAAAAGAAAACAAGTTGAAAAAATAAAAGAAAGAAAACTTTATAAACAGAATATAAAAAATATAGAAGATGAGTATCAAAATTTAAGTAATACTTCAAATATTAAAATAGATAGAGTCAGTAGTAAAACAATTCATGAACAAAGAGTTAGAGAGATATTAGGATATTAATATATATGCTTGATTTATGATTCTACAAAAAACATTAATTTATCATTTACTTCTAAATTAGAAATAGTGCTATTTGGATTTTGAGAGTTTAAGATTTTATTGCAATCTGAACATAAAGATATTAAATTCTCAAAGTTATAACCACCACCATCATTAATATCTTTTACAAATACAGTTATAGTGTCTTTTAAATCCATTTTAAGACCACATCTATTACATTTACAATTATCTCTTTTAAATGC
>NZ_JBGUES010000274.1:0-1464 GCF_041821165.1 Poseidonibacter sp.
CTCCATACTACATAAAAATTCAAATGAGATTAGAAAATTTATAAGTGTTAATTTTATAACTACAAAAGAAGAACAAAACAAAAGAGATTATAAGAAAAAAGTTTTATATAATTTACAAGAAACAAGAAAAGTTTATAAAGTTGCTCAAGATAAGATTGATATTTTAGAAAAAGAGTTAGAAAAATATAAAGATTACAATAAAGTTGAAGAAGCAGTAAATGATTATAAAAAACATAATCAAGAACAATATAATGAAATACTTAGATTGCAAAATAGACTTAAAAATGGCAATAAAAAATTTGAACAGTTAACATATGGCCTAAATAAAGAAATTAATAAAATTGCTACAATGACAAGTGAAATGAAAATATCTGAAGTAAGATCAAGTAAAAAGATTATTAGAGTAACTGAAGAAATAAAAACTAAAGAAGCATATATTCAAAGAATTAAAGAAGAAATTGAAAAAAGAACTGTAAAAATTAAAAACTTAAAAGATGTAGAAAATCATAGAAAAGAGCAAGTATTAGCACAAAAGGAAAAACAATAAATGTTTAATTATGCTTTTTTAAAAACACTAACAATTCTTTATGTCGAAAGTGAAGAATCAACTAATAAATATTTCTCAAATATATTACAAAAAAAGTTCAAACATGTAATTTGTGCCAAAACAGGAAAAGAAGCATTATTGGAATTAGAAAAAAGTAAGAATGAAGAGTTTAATATTGATATTATCATTTGTGACGAAAAATTAGTTGATATTTCAGGATTAGATGTTCTAAAAAAAATAAGAGAATCTAAAAATGATATAAATTTTATTTTAACTACAAATAAAATTGAAGTAAATGATGTATTAAAAGCAATTGAATATAAAGCCTCTGATTTTTTAGAAAAACCAATTAATGCAAAAGATTTAGTTTTTTCAGTTGAGCATATTTGTCAAAATAAATATCATAAAAAAATGAAATATGAAAATTATATGCATTTAAAAGATATTAAAACTGTTATAAATCAAATTGCATTAGTTACAAAAACAGATTTAGAAGGAAAAATTACTTTTGCAAATTATTATTTTTGTGATGTTTCTGGATATACACAAGAAGAGCTTATTGGTTTAACATATGATATTATTAAACCTGATGAAACAAATAGTTTAATATATACAAATTTATTAGAAATCATAAATCAAGGTAAAATTTGGGAAGGTAAACTAAAAAAAATATCAAAAGATAAAGAAGAATTTTATATTTATCTTACAGTAGTTCCAATCTTTAAAAATAACAGTGATATTATAAAAGAGTTTATGTGGATTAGTTTTTTATCTACAAAAGATGAATTAGAACAAAAAGAGTTTAAAAAGAAAGTAGCTCAAAATATACACTCAACAAGAAGAATTAATACAGAAGCTAGAGAAAAAATAGATACTTTATTAGAAAAATTATCTTCATATAAATACCTAGATTCTTT
>NZ_JBGUES010000275.1:0-1362 GCF_041821165.1 Poseidonibacter sp.
TGGTGGATTAATTCATAACTTTAAAAACTATTTATCTACAGGAAAAAGAAAATATTTAAAAAAGGTTGAGCAACAACATACTTCTTTATTAAGAGATATTAAAAAATATAAACGAATAAGAAATGTAACTATAGAAGAGAAAAAATTACTTAAACAATTACAAAGAGTATTTGATACTTATTTATATAATAGTTCTTTAATAAAAGAGCATATAGATAATAATACTCTTGCACAAAATTTGGAAGAATTTAATGAAATCGATGATTCTAATGCTTTTAAATCTTTAAACCTTTTATCAAAAAGAATATATGGTGCAGATATATTAATATGGGATAAGGTATCTCAAAATAGAATTCAATTATTTGAAAAACTTCAAGATAGTGTTACACAAGATTTATTGTTGTTAATTGAAAATAGAACATCAAAATTAAATCAAGATTTTATTGTTCTAATTTCAGTAATTTTTATTGTTTTAGCAATAATTTTTATATCACTATTTTTTATGACTAGAAAAATCGTAAATTCATTAAAAGAGTTTAAAGAAGGTTTAGAATATTTCTTTTTATATGTAATTAGAGAAAAAGAGTATTTAAAACCAATGCCTGTTCATGGAAGTGATGAGTTTGCTTTAATGACTCAAGATATGAATACTCAGATTATTAAAATTAAAAAGATTATTGAACAAGATAGAAAAGTTGTAGTTGAATTATCAGATGTTGTAGAAAAAGTTTCAAATGGTTTCTTAGGTTATCAAATACATCAATCAGGTGCAACTAAAGAGGTTGAATCTTTAAGAGTAGTTATTAATGAGATGATTAATAGTACATATGAAAAGGTTAATAAAATAAATAAAGTCCTTGATGGTTATGCAACAGGTAAATATAGTACTAGATTACAAAGCAAAGAAAAAGATGGTTTATTTGGAGATTTTGGAACACTATTCTCAGGTTCTGTATTATTAGGTCAATCAATATCTCAATTAATTGCAATGATTACAAATGCTGGAAAAGAACTAGAGTCAAATACTATTACTTTAAGTCAATCATCAAAAAATCTATCAACAAGTGCAAATCAACAAGCAGCTTCACTTGAAGAAACAGCAGCTTCAATTGAACAGATAACTAGTAATATGAAATCAAGTAGTAAAGATGTCGTAAGTATGCTAAGTATTTCTGATGAATTAAATATTACTGCAACAAATGGAAATGAATTAGCAAATAAAACTTCAAATTCAATGGATGAAATAAATGAAAAAGTTACAGCAATAAGTGAAGCAATAACTGTAATTGATCAAATTGCATTTCAAACAAATATATTATCACTAAATGCAGCTGTTGAAGCAGCAACAGCAGGAGAAGCTGG
>NZ_JBGUES010000276.1:0-1351 GCF_041821165.1 Poseidonibacter sp.
GTTATTTTGTAATTTATATTGTATTTTTTTATAAATTCAAGAACCTCTTTTTTAGGTTTATCTTCTTCGCTTTCAAATAAAACAGAAATGATTTCAAAATCATCACTATATTTATTTTGTAATTCAATTAAAGTTGGAATTTCTTTTATACAAGGTGGACACCAAGTTGCAAATACATTTACAAGAACAACTTTTTTATCCTTATAATCTTTAAAATCTAAACCAGTAGGTGTGCTTTTTAATTCAACAATTTTTTCATCAGTAGTTGTTAATTTAAATGTTTTAGAAATAAACTCTTCTCTTACTGGTTTATTGTTTTTTGAATTAGCTACAAGACTTTCATCAATTTCACTTTTTGAATCACAACCTGTTAATAAAAAAAGTGCTGTAAGACAAGATGCTATTAAGTATTTAGTTTTCATGATTTTCCTAGATATTTATTATTTTATGAAATTATAGTAAAAAATGATTAATAAAATATAAACAAGTTATTTTAAGGCTGTTAACTCATTAAGTAATTCTTTTGCTTCTTTTTCATCAAAAAAGAGATTCATTGATAGTTCATGATTTATTTGTTTTAAAAGTTTTATTTTTTCTTTTAGTTGCTTTGATTTATTATCTTGATTTTTTTCAAGAACTTCTCTCATTTGATTTTTATAAGAATCAATAATTTCACTCTTTTTTACAGCCGTAGGCTTGATATTTTTTTTCTTACTTTGATTAAGTAGATAAATACCAAGTCCTATTAAAAAGATTAAAATTAAGGTTAATGTATCCATATAAAAGTTCTAATCTCTATAATTTAATTCAGCAAGCTCTTTTGCTTCTGTTGCTAATTTGTAAGCTTTATTTGCAGTATCTAATGCTTCTGTTACTCTTGCATCACGCTCTTCTTCTTTTTGTAGATTTTCAATTCTTTCTAAAATACTTCTATAATCAGAATGTCCAAACTTCTATTACTCTTGGAGCTTCTAATACATAATTCATAAATTCAGTATCACTCCAGTTATTAGTAAGTTTTGTATCAATATAGTTTTTATAATCAGAATCTATTTTAGTTTCATTTGCAATAAATGAAAAATCTAATTCTTGATCATCTAGTTTAGAAAAATAGTTATTATATAAAGATTGTAAGTAAGTTTTATTTTCTAAATTTGAAATATATGAATAAACTTTTTCTTTTTCACCATTTTCAAGCATATAAGATAAAATAACAGTAGATATTAAATTTTCTTTACTTTGTATTGCTTCTTCAAGTTTTTGAGTACAGTTGAAATATACAGCACCTGATTGTTTTTTATCTAAGGCTTTTACAAATTTAAATAAATCTAAGTTAAATGCATAAGAGTAT
>NZ_JBGUES010000277.1:0-1296 GCF_041821165.1 Poseidonibacter sp.
ATCAATATCATCAGCAGTTGATTTTAAATCACCTTTTAATAAATCAGAAAAGGCAATATCATCTTCTGGTTTTTTAATTCTAACTGTAAATGGAGCATTTACTTCAAGAACTGCTTCATCTGATAAAGTTTCACAAAATCCATCATATTTAAATGATTCATTTTTCTTTTTAGCTTCATCTTCTAATTCTTTAAGTTTATCATCTCCACAAAAACAAGAGAATGCTTTTTTTTGTGTTAATAATTGCATTGCCATTTTTTGATGATATTTTAAAGAATCACTTTGATGAACTGCATAAGAATATTCTATTGAAAATAAAGAAAGAATCTCTAAAATCTCTTTATCTTTACCTTCAATATTTTTATCTTTATTTGTATCCTCAATTCTAACTACTAAATTTTCATTTAATTGTTTTGAAACTATATAATTAAAAATAGCTGCTCTTAAATTTGATATATCCATATCTTTTGTAGGACTTGGTGCAAATCTTAACAAATTATTTCCTTACTATTGAAAATGTTAAATTATTAATCTCATCATGTGATTTGATATAATTATTTAAATCTTCAAGTTTTAAATTTTGAATTTTTTCTAGTTCTATTTTTGGTTGATTTTGATCTAAACCTCTATAAAAAGATGAAAAAGATCTATTTAATCTTTGACTTAATGTTTCGCTTCTTAAAGGTTCACTTCCTGTTAAAAAGTTTTTAGCAGCATCAAGCTCTTCTTGAGTAACACCATTTTTAACAAAATCTTTTACTATTTGTTTTACTAATTTTTGTGCTTCTTTAGCTGATTCATTTTTTGTTTGTAAATATCCATTAAAGTAAGAGTATGATTTATTCATAGATATATATCCATAAGCACTATATGCTAATCCTCTTTTAACTCTAATCTCTTCCATTAGTCTTGAACCAAAACCTGAACCACCTAAGATAAATGATGCAACTTTAGCAATATAAACTTCTTCATCTTTTACGTCAATATCAAATGAACTACCAAAATAAATATATGCTTGTTCTGTATCTTTAATCAAAGTCTCTTCTTGAACTTTTGAGTTAATTGCAATTTTTTCTAACTCTCTTTTTTGACCTCTTGGTAGAGATTGAACTAATGGTTTAATTAATTTTTTAAACTCTTTATATTCAAAATCTCCACCTGCAACAATAATTAAGTTATCTAAATTTATTGTTTCTTTTAAAAACTTTTTAATATCTTTTAATTTAATATTTTCAATAGACTCAATAGTTCCATTACTTGGATTTTCTAATGCTGTATCTTTAAAGATTTGTTTCT
>NZ_JBGUES010000278.1:0-1294 GCF_041821165.1 Poseidonibacter sp.
AAAGCAGCACAAATTGTAGGTATGAATTATAAAAAAGCATGGTCGCATATTAAAATTCTTCAAGAACATATTGAAGATGAAATGGTTCAAACAAACAAAGGTCAAGGTGAAAACAGCGGAAGCTGTTTAACACCAAAAGCTAGGGAAGTTATACAAACATATAAGATTTTACAGCATGATATCAATAAATATGCAGATAAAAGATTCCAAGAGCTGTTTTTGAAAGATAACAAAGAGATACTAAATATTAAGGAAAAAGAAATTGACTAAACTTAATACTTTACAATACCCAAATGTGCAAAATATGCATATATCTAGTGATTTATCACTTAGTATTCTTGAAAATAATGAAGTGTTTGAAAAGTTAAAAAAAGAGTTTAAATCAAAATATTCATTTAATAATCTAAATACATTTTCTAATTCAAAAGATGGTTTTTTAGGTCTTTTTTTACAATTATCAAAAAAAGGAAAAATCGCTGTAAGTCATGGTGAATCATACTCAATTATTGAAGCAGCAAAAACTTATGAAGCATTAGGTTTTGAGTTAGTTTGGATTGATTTACAAAAAGATGGAAAAATAAATTTAAAACAAATAGAAACATTAGAGTTTGATTTTATATTTATTTCTTCATATATTATGGATACTTTTGTAAAAACAAATTTAGAAGAGATAAAACAAAAAACTAATGCAAAAATCATCTCAAACGCAAGTGCTGATTTTTCTATTTTTTCTGATGTGGTTTATTTTGATTCTTATAAATTAACTGGTTTTGCCTTATCTTCTGTATTACTTTTTGATGATGAGTTATTTGAAGAGCAAGTTATTGGTTTTGTGGATACTCTTGCTGTTAAAGTTATTTTTGAAGCTTTAAATAATCAAAAATTTGAATCATCACAAAAGGAGCTTTTCAAAGAAAAACTTATAAATGCTTTTGATGATAATATTTACTTTTTTGTAGATTCAAATGATACTTTAGATTTTACTTTACACTTTGCACTTAAAAATATAAAAGCAAGGGAAATGATTAGAACATTGGCTTTAAACTCTATTCATATTACAAATGGAGAAGGATGTTCTTTAGGTTTATCAAAACCATCAAGAATCATACAAAATATGGGATATGAAGAAATCATTTCAAGAAATGCACTTTCTTTAACATTTACAGAAATTTATGAAGAAGAACAAATAGAAAAAATAGCAAAACTTTTTGCTAAAAAATATAAACAAATAAGGGTTTTAAATGAGCAATAAACTAACATATTTAGACTTTAATGAAGCAATAAAAAAAAGTTT
>NZ_JBGUES010000279.1:0-1228 GCF_041821165.1 Poseidonibacter sp.
TTAGGAAGTGGTGAAACAGATGTTTACAAAATTTCTAAAAAATTATGTGCATTAAATCCAGTTGTTCAAAGTGATAACTTCAAAGAGTATTCTGCAACATTTAAAAGAGTTGCAAATATTATCAAAGATTTAGATATTGATTCTAAACTTGAAGTAAATGATTCATTATTTGAAGATGATGCAGAAAAAGATTTATATTCAAAATATGTAGAAGTAACATCAAAAGATTACACTACTTATGATGAAGAACTTGAAGCATTATTTGCACTTAAACCACAATTAGACAACTTCTTTGACAGTGTATTTGTAAATCATGAAAATGAAGCTATTAAAACAAATAGAAAAAATACAATTGGTCTAGTATATCAAGCATTTAGAAATATCGCTGATATTAAAGAAATTACAATATAATCTAACTACAACTATCCTCAAGGTGCCAAATAATGGCACTTTGAAGCTTTCATTAATTTTCAACTTACTATAATAAAATACAAAAAATCACAAATATTCCTACTTTTTACCCAGAATATATGAAATTACAAGGAATAATAAAGTTGAAAATATATATTAGATACAATACAAGATAATTTAAGAGGCATATATTAGCCTAGAACTTTAAGAAATAGATAAGATGTTTTATGTAAAGGAATTGTAATGATATTAAAAAATAAACTTGGAATTAAAAGTGAAATAGAATTAGCAAATGAAGAAGAAAGAATTAGTAAGCTAAAAGCTAAAAAGCTTTTTGAAAGTGGTTTTTTTGATACCTTGGATTTTGGTAGTTTTGAAAGTTTATCAACTATTCATTGTAAGCTTTTTGAAGATATTTATGATTTCACTGGTATTGTAAGAGATGTAAATATTTCAAAAGGAAACTTTAGATTTGCACCAATTACTTACTTAAACGATGCGCTTAAAAATATAGAAAAAATGCCTCAATCTTCTTTCGATGAAATAGTTGAAAAATATGTAGAGATGAATGTAGCTCACCCTTTTAGAGAGGGAAATGGTAGAAGTATGAGAATCTGGCTTGACCTAATATTAAAAGATGAAATTAAAAAAGTTGTTGATTGGAATAGTATTGATAGAGATGATTACATTTTTGCAATGGAGAGAAGTCCTGTAAAAGATACAGAAATTAAACTACTTCTAAAGAATGCCCTAAGTGATGAAATAAATAATGCTGATGTATTTATGAAAGGTATTGATGCTAGTTACTATTACGAGG
>NZ_JBGUES010000280.1:0-1186 GCF_041821165.1 Poseidonibacter sp.
CAGCATGACGTGATTGAGCAATCATCATCTCTTCTTTATTTTTAATCTCTTCTTTTAAATAAATCTCTTTTGTAATTTCTTGTTTAATTGCTAAAAAATTTACAATTTCATTTTGTTCATCAAAAATTGGTGTGATTATAGCACTTTCCCAGAATTCACTTCCATCTTTTCTTTTATTTTTAAATCTTCCTCTCCATGTTTTTTTAGAAAGAAGTGTATTCCATAAATTTTGGTATTCAAAAGATGATGTATATTCTGACTTTAAAACTCTTGGATTTGAACCTAATGCTTCTTTATATGAATAGCCCGTAGTTTTACAAAAACAAGGATTAACATACTCTATTATTCCATCAACATCAGTTATTACTATTGAGATTGGTGAATGTTCTATAACTTTTTTAAGTTTAGATATCTCTTTTTTTAACTCTTGTATTTTTGTAATATCTGTATGAAAACCAACCATTCTAACTGCATTTCCATTCTCATCAAAAATTGTTTTTCCCTTATCTAATATCCAAACCCATGTTCCATTTTTATGTTTAAGTCTGTGAATATTTTCATAATATTCTGTACTATGTTTTTGATTTTGGCTTATATCAAAACGTGCCTTTTCTTTATCATCTGGATGAACTTTTTCATCCCATGTTTCAAAACTATTTGATAACTCATCCTCTTTATAACCTAACATTTCTTTCCATTGCTTAGAAAAATAAATCTTATTAGTTTGCAAGTTCCAATCCCAAAGACCAAGTTTAGAACCACTTACAGCATAGTCATATCTATCATAAAGTATTTTATATTTATCTTTTAAGTTTTGTAGATTTTCTTGATTTTTAAATAGTTTATTTATAATTAATAAAAAAATAAAAAATATTATAACAGCAAATAAGATACTAATATATATTTGCGTTTTATAATGAAATTCAACATCTTCAAAGTTTTGTTTATATGTTTCCATAGGAATAGATACTCTTATTCCTCCTTTTACTTCACCTAGTTTATAACCTTGAATTGCATGACATTGTAAGCAACTCTGTTCAACAATTAATTTACCCATAAAATTATAAAGATCTTTATTTGTATCTGTTTTTACATAAAATTCTTTATCTTTATTTTCTTTAAAATAGTTCAATGCCTCTTTTTCAAACTCATCAGCTTTATTTGAAGGATTTAGAGGTTTTAAACT
>NZ_JBGUES010000281.1:0-1168 GCF_041821165.1 Poseidonibacter sp.
CAGTAATTTTAGAAAGAAAAAATTTAACTATCCAATACCACAATCATTTGTAAATGATATCTCAAATGAGAAAGATTTTAATAAGTTTGTAAAGTTAGTAACTTCAAATGATAATCTTATAAATTTACAGCGTTCTTTATTTAAAGTAGATGATAATAAAAATATTACTCATAGAACTCTTTTTTTATTAGGAATTAATGCTCTTAAACATAATAATAAAACTTATGCTTTAAAATATTTTGAATATGCATATAAAAAAGCATATTTTCAAAGTGATAAAGATAAAGTAGTTTTTTGGCAATATTTACTTAACAAAGATAAGTTATTATTAAAAAAACTTTCTAAGAGTTTTAGTATAAATATTTACTCTTTATATGCAAAAGAGTTATTAAATGTATCTATTGATAATATTGTTTATGATATTAAAATTTTAAATAAAGAATCAAATTTTGATACACTTGATCATTTTAAATGGATGGAAGTTTTAGAAAATACAAAAAAGAATTTTGATGAAAAAAAATTATCAAAATATCATAAACTATTTTCAAGTGAAGATACCTTAGCTCATTATGCTTTTATATTGGAACGATTTTATAAATATAAAAAGCAATATTTTATAACTCCATATAAACAGATATTGTCAAAATATGATATTGAAAGACAAGTTTTAATTTATTCAATTGCTAAACAAGAAAGCCATTTTATTCCAACTGTTGCATCTGTTGCTACTGCACAAGGTGTAATGCAAATAATGCCATTTTTATCTAAAGATATAGCAAGAAGGATAAATAAACCTTATAATATTTATGAGCAGTTTGTTCCAAAAGTAAATTTAGAGTATTCAAATATTCATTTAAATAACTTGTCAAAGCAATTTAATAATAACCCTTTGTTTATGGCTTATGCTTATAATGGTGGTGCAGGATATTTTAAAAGTCAGTTAAAAAGGAACTTATTTACAAAAAGAGGTAAATATGAGCCTTTTATGAGTATTGAATCTGTTTCTTATCCAGAAACTAGGAATTATGGTAAAAAAGTTTTAGCAAATTACTATATTTATAATAATCATATAAATAAAGATAATAAGATTAAACTTTCTACGATTTTTCAAAATTTAATTGTACCGCACTAGTCTCATTATTTTGTAGTTTTAATTTTAAATTGTAGT
>NZ_JBGUES010000282.1:0-1140 GCF_041821165.1 Poseidonibacter sp.
TTATATCTAAGAATGTTTTTTGCTCAATAAGTAAAAGAATTAATATTAAACTTTTATGTTAAAATATCTGACTTTATTATAAGGCAAGATATTTTGGTAGAACTTTTAGATGATAAACTAAGTAGAAAGAATGAAGCAAAGTTTTTAATTAACTATTTAACAAAAAGATACGAAGTTAAAAATAATGAGGATTCATTTGTATTAAATGTAAATGCAAAATGGGGATATGGTAAAACTTTTTTTCTTAAATTATTAGAAGAAGAACTTAAAAAAAAAGAACATGAAGTAATATTTTTTGATGCATGGAAGAATGATTTTACAAAAGAACCATTACTTGCATTTTTTTCTGAAATAAATGATTCTCTATCTGATTATTTTAATAATAGTAAAAATAGCGAAGCAAAAAGAATATTTAAACTAACATTTTCAAAAAGTTTACCCTTATTTGTTTCTATTTTAACAAAACATTTAACCGGTCTAAGCGCTGAAGAGTTTACACAATTACTAAGTGAAGAAGATGTAAAAAGTGATGATGAAGAAAAATCAGAAATTAAAAAAGATACACAAAATACTCTTTCTTCAATAATGAGTAAAGCAACTGAAATCGCACTACAAGAACATAAAACATTAAAAAATAGTATAGAAACATTTAAAAAAAATATGAAACTATTAATTAGCCAAATAGAAAAAGATACTAATCCAAAGTTACCTCTATTTATTTTAATTGATGAACTTGATAGATGTCGCCCAAATTATGCTATTGAATTACTTGAAAATATAAAACATATCTTTGATATCAAAGGAATATATTTTATAATTGCAACAAATTCAAAACAATTATCACACTCAATAAATGCAATTTATGGAGCTAACTTTTCATCAGAAATATATTTAAAAAGATTTTTTGATCAAGAATATAGTTTAAAAGAACCAGATAAATATGAATATATAAAAAATTTATTAGAAAGAGAGGTTACGAATCAAGATAAAATAATAAATCCTCTCTCGGAGGAAGATTATCCTCAAAAAAACTTACATGTAATTTTAATTGATAGTTTTTCAAAATATTTCAAATTACAATTAAGAGATATTCATCAATCAATAAATACACTTTCAACTATAACTTTAACATGGGATGAC
>NZ_JBGUES010000283.1:0-648 GCF_041821165.1 Poseidonibacter sp.
TAACAATATCTAAAATATTAGATTGTTCTGCTAGTGCTTTATCAGCAATTTGTGTTAAAGCAACTGCTGAATTACCATCTTCAATAGATTGTCGAATACTTAATACTTGAGTTCTTAATTTATTAGCAATTGATAAACCTGAAACATCATCATTTACATCAACTATTCTTCTACCAGTTGATAATCTTTCCAAAGATTGATTTAAAAGTTTATTATTATCTCTAATTAAATTTTGAGCCTCAGTTGCGGCTGTATTAGTATTTATTATCATAATAAACCCTTTTATTAAAAAGCATTTACCCTGACACGGGAGCCTGTGTACTTTCTCGTTTTTGCGAGCATAGAGTTTTACTCTTCGGTATCAATTGATACCTATACATTTTTAAATCACTTTCATAAAAAATATTTATAATTTCTTACAATAATAATAATTTATTTATTAAAGCAATGTATAGAAAAAGTTATAAAGTAGCTCAACGGCTACTTTATAAAATTTAATCTATAATTGTTTATATTTATAATATATAAGAAGCAAGTATTATCAAACTATCTCACAATATTATAATGGTAAAAAAGCTATAGACTATTATTGTAATAATCTCATAACATTTTGTTGCATTGCATTAGACTGACTCATAGCATAAGTAC
>NZ_JBGUES010000284.1:0-641 GCF_041821165.1 Poseidonibacter sp.
GTATTTAAGTAGAACTTGATTTGTAGCTAGTCCATTACGTTTAGTTCTAATGGAGGCTAATGCGGCGGAATAAAGAGCTCTTCTGCCAAACCGAGTACCACGTTTAGACATTTTAATTTTATCACCTTTAAAGTTTCCAGATTCATTAACAGCTGGGTCAATTCCAAAAAAAGCTACAAGTTGTTTTGGAGTAAGGAATTTATCTATACTGCCAATTTCAACAAGCATTGTAATTGCGGTAATATATCCGATGCCTGGTATGGACATTAATAAAGATATATTTTTAGATAAAAATAAAGACATATTATCACTTTTAACGAAACATTCTATTTCTTTTAGAAGTTTAGCTGCTTGAATGTCAATAGCCTCATAAAGAGCTATTGAAGTGGTGATAGATACTGATAACATTGAAGATGGCAAACTGATAATCTGAGCATTTTTAGCACATTCAATTAGTTTTAAATATTTTTCTTCAGCCCACTTAATACCTTTTTTTGAACAAATTAAAATATCAATAATATCTTGTTTAGGAGCTGAAAGAACTAACTGTGGGGAAGAATATTTTTTAAGTATGTTAATTGAAACATATCCACAGATGTTAGCAAAAAGTTTTTGATATCCACTAAAAGATATGCACAAAG
>NZ_JBGUES010000285.1:0-610 GCF_041821165.1 Poseidonibacter sp.
CTGAATACCAACACACTCCCTTCATCTTCCTATCTGGTAATAATGAGGAAGAAACATGGATTAAAAATCTCAATGACGGAGCGGATGACTTCATTACCAAACCGATAAAACAAAAAGTTTTTATATCGAAGATAAAATCTCATTTAAAAAAGGCATACCTAAGAAAAGATATTCTTGATGGTGCCAGAAAAGATGATATCAGCTTTGAAAAAGGAAATCTAATTTATTGTGCACATAGAATTAAACCTTTTCCTCTTCCTCGAAAACATCTCAAAACAAACATAAGAGCAGTTTATACTGACAGTGATTTTTTTATGGCGCTTCAAGACACCAATACTTGGGGTATTATTATTGATGATAAGGCAGATTGGGCTATTTCTATTTTAGATAAGATCACTGAAATTGTTTCAAATCACATACCTATCAATATCCTTGTATCCGATGCCGATGATATGGATAAAATGGATAAATTATTAAAATCCAAAATAAGTGGATTTCTATTCAAAAAACTGAATCCGAAACTCATCATCCATCAAATAAACTCTAATGTTCAGAGAGAGCACGATCTGAAAAGCAAGTATTTAAACGCACTAAACTCAGCCGCAAAAAG
>NZ_JBGUES010000286.1:0-556 GCF_041821165.1 Poseidonibacter sp.
AGCACAGGCAGACTATAATCCAGAAGATCATGAAGAAAAAGGCGGCTTGTCTGGTGGTGAATCTAAAAGAACTACATCAAGGGGAAAATCTGAAACTCCAGTATTAGATAATTTTGGTATTGATATAACCAAATCAGCAGAAGAAGGTACTCTGGACCCCATTGTTGGAAGAGAAAGGGAAATTGAACGATTAGCACAAATTTTAAGTCGTAGAAAAAAGAACAATCCAATTTTAATTGGTGAGCCTGGTGTTGGTAAATCAGCTATTGCTGAAGGACTTGCTTTACGGATCATTCAAAAAAAGGTATCAAGAGTTCTGTTTGGGAAGAGAGTTGTTTCTTTGGATTTAGCCTCAATTGTTGCTGGAACAAAGTATCGAGGTCAGTTTGAAGAAAGAATGAAAGCCATTTTAAATGAGCTTTCAAAAACAACTGACATCATTCTTTTTATTGATGAAATTCACACAATTGTAGGAGCTGGTGGAGCTACAGGATCACTTGATGCTGCAAATATGCTTAAACCAGCCTTGGCAAGAGGAGAAATTCAATGCATTGGA
>NZ_JBGUES010000287.1:0-552 GCF_041821165.1 Poseidonibacter sp.
ATAAAATATTTTGTATAGTTATATATCCTATCCTTGGAACTTTTTAATTACTAAGTATACTTTTTCAAGATATATTTGGATGGTAAGTGTTTATTTTGATTAGAATCTAGAATCCAAAAGCTTATAAATCTTATCATTTTCTCTTTTCCCAATAGCTAGAACAATTACGACTATTTCTTTATCTTTTACTTCATATGCTAATCTAAAACCTGCGTTTCTTAGCTTGATTTTGTAAACATCTTCAAAGCCTGATAGTTTATCTTTTGGAATTCTTGGATTTTCTAGTCTTTCTTTTAGTTTATTTTTGAACTGTTCTTTTATTTTAAAATCAATTTTATCCCATTCTTTTAGGGCTTTTTTGTGAAATAGTAGCTTATAAGTCATCTAGATTAACTTCTACTAGTTCATCTGTATCTTCAATTCTTTCTTTTACTTTATTAGATAACATATAGTCATCTACTATTTGCATTAATTTTTCGTATGTTTGAGCTGGCACTAGGTATGCACTAGCTTTATTGTGATTTAATATTGCCACTGCTTCATCTCCTGCTT
>NZ_JBGUES010000288.1:0-546 GCF_041821165.1 Poseidonibacter sp.
CATTATGAGTATGCCCATCGTGTGTAAATTTTATAGTTATTTGATTAATACCTTGTTTTAAATGCTCATCAGATTTTATATTTACACTATAGTCTTTGATATAACCTGGACTATGAATTACATTTGAGACATCTTGCGCATATGCACTACCTATAAATAATCCTAATCCCAATAATATTTTTTGTACGGCTTTCATTTTTAATTCCTTATTTTAATTTACGAATTATATTGATCTAATAAGGAAAGAATGTGTAGAGTAACTGATTATTTATTCTACATTTTTACTACATTCTACTTCGTTATTATAAATTGTTTAATATATAAGGAGAAATAATGCAAAGAAAAATAATTACACTTTCATTGTTAACTGTAATATCATCTACTCTTTTCGCAGATAGTATTGATGATGCATTTAAAAATGGGAAAATATCAGGAGAGGTAAGGTCATACTATTTTCAAGAAAGACAGTCTGATACTGGAACATCATCTATATTTAACAATGGAGGTTACTTAAATTATTTAACAGGTAACTATTATGGATTAAGT
>NZ_JBGUES010000289.1:0-523 GCF_041821165.1 Poseidonibacter sp.
CTATTTTTACAGGTGTAGAAAATGATGTAGTAGATGGAAATGATGGTAATGATACATTAAACTATTCTAATCACGACAACATAGACAATGACTTAGGTATAAATGCTGATCTAAGTGGAACAGTTGAGAAAAAGTATGCATCAAATAATACAGATACTATTTCAAATATTGAAAATGTAATAGGAACTCAAGACAACGATACAATCGTAGGAAATGCTCAAGTTAATACACTTATTGGTGAAGCTGGAAATGACACATTAAGAGGATTAGCAGGTAGTGATACTCTTGAAGGTGGAGCAGGTAATGACACTCTTGAAGGGGGAACTGATGCAGATATCATAAAAGGTGGAATAGGAAACGATACTGCTAGTTATGAAAATGCAAGTGCAGGTGTAAGTGTTGATTTAGATGATGGAAATGGAAAAGGTGTTTCTTCAGGTGCTGATGGAAATGATACTTTATATGAAATAGAAAATGTAAGAGGGTCTGAGTATGTAGATACAATTACAGGCGATAACAATAG
>NZ_JBGUES010000290.1:0-522 GCF_041821165.1 Poseidonibacter sp.
TGGTTGAGGTGCAAAAAGTTCCATTAGAATCAGGATAAGTAAGATTCCAATTACAGGAAGTGCATTTTTAGGGATACCTATTTTCATGAGGCGAATTCTTTTGTTTGTGATACTAGAAGGTTCAAACGTGCAAATTCATCATCAATTTGATGGTAATCTTGTTTCGCAATAGGGAAATCGCCATACCAAACGGCCTCGTACAATTCGCTTAATTCAATAAAATCTGTTTTTATTTTATCATGTTTAATTTCTTTGATGTAATCGTAATTGGTTTTTTCCGATTTCCAGGCAATAATTTTATACCGGCTTAAGCCTTTTAAAAGGGATAGATAATGATAGCGAACTGCCAAACGGTATTCTTTTTGAAGATGTGCTTCTTTAATTTTTTGTTCCCAATTTACCTTTGTTGGATTTGCTGTATCGCTAAATTCCATGGCTGTAACTTCCTGATTGGGATGAAATAAACCTGTAAATTTACTGCGGTAAATTAGGGTAATTAGCAATAGAACCAGAGCGGCAAGA
>NZ_JBGUES010000291.1:0-515 GCF_041821165.1 Poseidonibacter sp.
GGGTTGGGATTATATTAATAGTAACGATATTGGTAGTTTGATAAAGAAATGTGAGGGGATTTTTAATAAATCCATACAGGATGAATCGTTTGCAAATTTGGGACCCTTGAATTATACCCCTCAGAAGTAGTATTGTTAAAATTACAGAATTAAAAATAACCAGATATGAACTTAGTTACAGTTTCAGGACCTCCATCATCAGGAAAAACAGCAGTAATTTTAAAGACCATCGATTCGTTACAAAAGCGGGGATTAGAAGTTGGTGTGGTGAAATTTGACTGCCTTTATACCGATGATGATATTTTGTATGAAAAGGCAGGAGTGAAGGTAAAGAAGGGATTGTCCGGTTCACTTTGTCCTGATCATTATTTTGTAAGTAATATTGAAGAGGTAACTCAGTGGGGAATTAAGGAAGGATTAGATTTATTAATCACGGAAAGTGCTGGTTTGTGCAACCGTTGTTCGCCATATGTAAAAAGTATTACCGCTGTTTGTGTTATCGATAATTTGAGTGG
>NZ_JBGUES010000292.1:0-513 GCF_041821165.1 Poseidonibacter sp.
ATGTAGAGGATGTTCATTAATTTGAGCATCCTCTTTTTTATTCTGATTCGGATAAATGCTTCGGTACTCTGCACCTTTATTTGTTTATCTTAGAAATATTCTACAAATACTGCGGTGCTCTGCACCTTATTTTAATATTGTATTTAATTTCCAATCAATTGTCATCCTGAACAAAGTGAAGGATCTTTTCAGTAAACAGATCCCTCGATACCTCGGGATGACACAAAACCTGCAGCAGTTAATTCAATAGTTTGAACATCCTCTTTTTTATTCCGATTGATAAATGCTTCGGTGCTCTGCACCTTTATTTGTTTATCTTCGAAATTTTATACAAATACCGCGGTGCTCTGCACCTTGCAATAATCCACCACCAATAATATTTCCAAGAGTTGCAGGAATTGAGTTTTTCACCATAATATCCATCCAGGTGATGTCTGCACCATGAAAAATAGCTGCAGTTTCAGAAAAGTTTTGTAAACCGAATTTAAGAAATGGCTGAACTAATAACCGTCC